>DATGUV010000057.1:0-8057 GCA_035301025.1 Bacillota bacterium
ATGAAAATTAATTACAAACCATCTTCCTAATCTTTTTTCCGTACGTTTCCTCCTTAGGTGCATACACTATGTTAGAAGCAAATAAGGAGGAATTTTACGTATGCCAAATACCATAACTCCGGTTCCCATTCAGACGCGAGAAATAATTAGAGAAGGAATGAATATTCAGTACCCACAAATCGGTCATATCTCTCATCCACACGTACGAAGATCCATCAATGAAGCTGTTTTTCATCTCGTCCACCACGTTATTTCTGAACAACATGAAAAACAAGGAGCCGATCAGTTTGCAGAGATGATTGGTTTATTTGAAATCAAAACAAATGAACGGAACATTCTTAGCTTAACCATTAGCAACTACTCCATTGCCCCTCGTGCAGCAAATGGATTAACAATTGTCCGGTCATTAACCTTTGATGTTCAAACCGGCAAACAGTACACATTACCATCATTATTTTTACCCCAAAGTCCTTACGTAGCAATTTTATCCGCTATTGTTCAAGAACAAATTACTGCCAGAGATATACCTACGTTAAATAATTTTACACACATATCACCAAATCAAGATTTCTACATTGCCGATAAAACCCTTGTCCTTTATTTCCAAGAGATTGAAATCACTCCCCATTACATCGGCATTCCAATGTTCCCAATCTCCGTGTACGAAATTGAGGATATTATCAATCCAGACAGTGCACTTGGAAGGATGGTTACGGGATAATAAAGCTGAAGTTGGAGTATATGTACATTAACGGGAACG
Organism: Bacillota bacterium; assembly: GCA_035301025.1. Lineage (GTDB taxonomy): Bacteria > Bacillota > Bacilli > Bacillales > Amphibacillaceae > CALAMD01. Next base: position 761 of record DATGUV010000057.1, read on the forward strand.
ATGAAAGCGCCAATTTGACCGTTTAGGAAAAATACAGCCAAAACGGGCACGATGAACGCACCAACGTGACCGATTTGGAAAAATACAACCTAAACGGGAACGATAAACGCGCCAACGTGACCGATTTGGAAAAAAATAACCTAAAAGGGTACGATGAAAGCGCCAACGTGACCGTTTAGGAAAAAATCAACCTAAAAGGGAACGATAAACGCGCCAACGGGACTAATATGGAAAAAATCAACCTAAACAGGAACGATAAACGCGCCAACGTGACCGATTTGGAAAAATACAGCCTAAACAGGTACGATGAATGCTCCAACGTGACCGATTTGGAAAAAATCAACCTAAACGGGAACGATGAACACGCCAACGTGACCAATATGGAAAAAAATAACCTAAAAGGGTACGATGAATGCTCCAACGTGACCAATATGGAAAAAATCAACCTAAACGGGTACGATGAATGCTCCAACGTGACCGATTGGGAAAAAATCAACCTAAACGGGAACGATAAACACGCCAACGTGACCAATATGGAAAAAAATCAACCTAAACAGGAACGATAAACACGCCAACGGGGTTAGTAACATAAGAAATATACATTCGTGGAGTTTTTTATGAATAATGGTACCCTATAATGAAATAATGAGTAATATCATCTGCCGATGATATTACTCATTATTCTACGTTCCCTTTTACCATTATCTCTTCCGAATCACTGCTCTCACTGGACTCCCGTCTGCTCCTTTTATGTTCAGTGGAAGGGCAATTAGATCATACATACCAGGCTCTACATGAGTGAGTATGATATTTTCTAAAATATGAATCTCATTTTCACCAAGGGCGTGATGTGCCGACAATTCTTTGCTAAACACATGATCAACCGAGGGAGATTCTGTTCCAAGTAATTGAACTCCAAGTGACCGTAAATAAGGGCCGACATCTTCATCTACAATCATGTAGTCTTCCGGAAATTGTTCCTCGTCAATTTCCTTACGCGTCTTTAATAATATGCGCGTTACTCCTGACAGTTCATAACCTTCCAGTAGTTGGGCAGTAACTTTTTCTGCATCAGTCACGTCGATTACTTTTGCTGCACCAATGTACGTGTCAATATGGATCTCTTCAATAGTCTTTCCTTCATTATCGAAATGAAAAGGTGCATCCACGTGTGTGCCTGTATGTGGACTCGTAGTTATGCGCCCGATGTTCACAGAACCAGTTTGTTCTTTTGTAAAGGGTACCGTGAAATTAAACGGCTCATCTCCTGGCCAGTGGGCAATATTATTGGATAATGTTTGGCTAATATCTATCCATTCACTCATAAAAATTCTCCTTTTTCATCCATTATATTTCTGTTCGAAGTTCCCATAGTTCTGGGAAGAAGCTATGCTCAAGGACATTTTTTAAATATTTGACTCCACTGGATCCACCAGTCCCTTTTTTGAAACCAATAATTCGTTCAACGGTTTTCATATGACGAAAACGCCATTGTTGAAATTTGTCTTCAACATCCACAAGCTTTTCTGCTAGTTCATACAATTCCCAGTAAGTATCACTATTTAAATACACGTGCTTCCAAGCTAATTTTACAGAATCATCTCCTGCATAAGTGACAGAGACGTCGCGATGTGACAATTGTTCGTTAATGTCTAGTCCCGTTTTTCTCATCGCTTCAATCGTAACATCATATATGCTTGGTGTGTGAAATGCTTTCGTAAGTTTCTCATGTAGCGCTTTATCTTCTTTATAGATGTGTAAAATGTGTTTTGTTTTATATCCTAAAGCAAATTCCATCATACGATATTGATGGGATTGAAATCCTGATGATTTTCCTAAAAAGTTGCGAAACTCGATATATTCTTTAGGAGTTAACGTAGATAGCACATTCCAGCCCTGAATCAGTTGATCTTGGATCGTATTCACGCGAGCCAGTACTTTTAATGCATAGGGAATATCGTCTTGTTGGATAGACCGTATCGCCGCGTTCATTTCATGTAAAATAAGTTTCATCCACAACTCACTTACTTGGTGAATAATAATGAATAATGTTTCATCATGGTGATCTGAAAGTGGATGTTGACTCGAGAGCAATGTATCTAAATGTAAATAATCACCATAGGTCATATCTTTTTTAAAATCTGTATAAATTCCTTTTTCCTTATTTAATTGTTCATTTGTCGTTTCTTCACCCATAACAATCCCTCCTTAAGCAATCACATCTCGTTCATTGGTATACTTTTCATACATTTTTTCTTCCATAATTTCTTTTAAAATGTGAACGGTATCCCACACTTCTGTAAAAGAATTATATAGTGCAACAGGCGCCAGGCGAATACCTGAAGGCGCTCTGAAATCTGGAATCACTCTACGGCTTTTTAAAGCTTTACAAATTCTTGCAGCCTCCGCGTGTTCCAGATAAACATGCCCACCGCGTGTATCATCTAGTGGATTAGCAATCGTAAAGTTAAATGAATGAAGCTCTTGCTTTACTAGCTCGATCATTAGAGATGTTAATTGAAGAGATTTTTCTCTTATCCGGTATATTCCTACTTCAGTAAATATAGATAATGATCCAATTAATGGTCCTATATTAAGCACGTGAGGTGTACCGATTTGAAAAGCTCCTGCATCCCCAGCAGGCGTCATTGTTTGTTCTAAATCAAACTGTTTTTCCTTACGTGATCCAAACCATCCAGCTAACCCAGGGCGGGTTCCTAAATGGTTTTCATGGACAAACATGGCTCCTACTGCTCCAGGACCACCATTTAAATGCTTATACGTACACCAAAAAGCAAAGTCCGCATTCCAGTCATGGAGATGGTGTGGAATTGATCCTGCTGAGTGGGATAAATCAAAAGCAACGAGCACTCCTTTTGCGTGTGCTTCTTCTGTAATCCGCTTCATATCTAGAATTTGCCCACTTCGATACCAAACACTTGGTAAAATAGCGATAGCGACATCTTCGGAAAATGAAGCAATTATATCTTCTTCACAAATAAATGTTCCATCTTTACTTTCAACCATTTTTAAATACGATTCTTCATCAAATTCTCGTGCATGTAAATGGCTTTTTATTGCATATGTGTCTGTCGGGAAATTAAGGGTATCAGCTACAATTTTATAACGTGTACGCGTCGGCTTATAAAATGTAGTTAATATTTGATGCAAATTGACCGTTGTAGAACCTGTAACAATAATCTCATGATCTTTCGCTCCTACAAGTGGTGCCATTTGAGTAGCTACCTTTTCCGAAACATAGAACCATGGATGCTCACCAGACTGCCATCCGTCAATACCAAATTCCTTCCAACTTTCTACCATAGCTAGTGCGCTCTGCTCAGCTCTTTTGGACATTAATCCTAGTGAATTTCCGTCCATATACAATGTATCTTCTCGTATATAAAACTCATCTCTATATGATCTCAGCTCATCTTTTTCATCTAAACGCTTCACATCTTCAAACGTAATTTCTTTCATTTACAATCCCTACTTTCTACGTAAAATGAAGGTACCATCACTCTTGTACCCACAACATGTAGTTGGAATACATAAGTTAATCCTCTTAAAACATATCACTGTCTAGGAAACTTCTCAAACTTTCATTTCGATTACTAGAGTCACATTTCCTCTTTTTAATTCACTTTTTTTAAAAGACGTTGGTACAAAAGCATTGAAACCTTTCATAGCGATGATCATCACGTCAATCGTAGTCTCCCTATTAACATTGTGATTCTTTAATTGTCTACGCAGCTCGTTGTTCGACGTCAACTAATTATATGTATAAGAAAATTTCTACTAGTACATGAATGAGTTTCACCATCCGTATGTTATACTCCTTTCCTACAACATGTAGTTCCGATCAGACACTTGAAACTTCATGCCGGATTGAACTAGTTCATTTGAGTCATTTTGAAATTCCCTCACATGTGTATTTTTTCGTTCCTTTCTTTCTACGCGTTGAATCGGTATACTAGATAAAAGATGCGTCACTCTAGGTACAAATGAACCTCCATGCTAACAATGGATGATCAAGAGGTGGCTTTAAATATACGTAGTAGAAGGAGTTTTTTCATTGGATATTTCAATTTTATATGAAGATAATCATGTGCTCGTTGTCGAAAAACCTGTCAATATCCCGGTGCAAGAAGACCGTAGTCAAGATAAAGATGTATTAACAATCTTAAAAGAAGACATTAAAGTTCGTTTTAAAAAGCCGGGTAATGTATACCTTGGACTTGTTCATCGACTGGATCGACCTGTTGGAGGTGTGATGGTCTTTGCTAAAACATCTAAAGCAGGTTCTCGCCTGTCTGACGTGATACGTCGCAATGCACTTAATCGAACGTATTTAGCTGTAACAGAAGGTCGGCCTTTACAGAAAAAAGGAACCTTAACAGACTACTTGTCAAAAGATACAAAACGCAACATCGTCCGTGTCGTGCCCACTTCTCATAAAGGTGGAAAAAAAGCTGTACTAGATTATGAAGTACTAGCTGAGAAAAGTGGATTTTCGATTATAAAAGTTCGACTTCATACAGGAAGACCCCATCAGATTCGAGTACAGCTTGCACATGCTGGGATGCCGATTTATGGAGATCAAAAGTATGCAAAAGGAACTCCTGGTGGACAACAAATCTCATTGTGGGCTCACGAATTGTCCTTCCCACATCCAACTAAAAAAGATATAAACACATATACATCTTACCCACCAAACGAATTTCCATGGAATATGTGGGAATTAAAATAATAATGAACGTCTCTCGCATATGCAGAAAAAAATCCTTTCACATATGATGAAGTGTGAAGGGATGCATATGTTATCGCTTCCTTTTCTCTTTTTCCTTAGGTACCGCCTTATATCCTATGATTTGAAAGAGAACGTACCCAATCAGGGCACCAATCGTATTAAAAACGAGATCATCTACCGTACCTTTTCGTGTGACTGTAAAAAGCATTTGCGTCATTTCAATCGTTAACGATAAAGAAAATCCAAGCAATACCGTTACTAAAAAATGCCGAGCAAAGGGAAATAACAGAGGCAACAACAATCCAAAAGGTATAAGCATAACCACATTTCCTACTGAATAAAGCAACTGATACATTTCGTAGCCTTCCGCCATGTTTCTAAGTTCTTCGAATAACTTAAAATCAAAGAACAATGTGCTTCTCGGCCCAAGCGTCGGTAACTGGAATAAAAAAGGGCGCATTGTCGCTACAAATAACGCACACCCATAGATGAAAAACATGGTCACAAGAAGCTCCCGATACCCATTAAATCTTGGTGTGTGTTGTGCTTTATGTATACGCAAAAACACCCATAAGGGTAGGACTACTGCAACGATTAGAGGAAACGGAACTTGAATCATACGTACGCTCACACCTTTTTATATAATCTATTCATATCCTACCTGTACTCACGTAGACATTCAATACCATTTTATTTACAAATGGATGAATTTTTCTCTCTCAGAAAGAGGCCTATACATATGCAGAAAAAAAGTAAACGCCACCTGTTGGCAGACCGTCTAGCATCACATATACATTTATTTATTGAAGATGGCCCTACAGAACTAACTATTGACCTAGATATTTTAATTGGACAGTAAACTTTTTACTCGGAAATAATGTGAGCACATTGATTTATTAGCTCCCCTTCATATACAATAAAACTACTAAAACGTTTTCTTAGAAAAACGAGTTCGGAGGAACCTATGTGACTACATTTCTATGGATTACACTTAGCTTTTTTATAGTAGCATTTATAATCCTATTCTTCTTTGTTCGTCACGGGGAAAATCAAGAAAAAGAACCTAGTTCAATAGGAATTATTCTCATCACAGCTGCAACCCTCAGCATCATCGTTACAATTGTCTTTGCTGGGGTTATGCTTGTACCTATGGGAGCTATGTTTATCGCAAAACGTTTCTTTGATTTCGATACAGAGATTAGTAGCATCATATTTATTGGTTGTGTTACGGTAAAATATGCTATTATTTTCGATCATATTCTGCAAACTTCTGTACAAAGAATGCTTCAACATAAAGCAATTCATCATTTAGCTTTTAATATTTTACGCTTTTTTATTTTCATTGGTATTTCCTCTTTCGTGTCATTGTCCATGAAAGCATCTATTCTCTTTGCACTGGTTCTAACACTTCTCTTCGTTATGATTGATTTAAGTGATTCTGAGGATAGACAGAGGCAACAGGGTTAGATAAAATATAATATAAGCAATCTACAACACTTAAAGGACTTAGCAGAACTATATGTTGTATTGAAATAGTAAAAATTATGTATTATGAAATTCATTCACCTATAAAAGGAACAATCTGATGTGCTGAAGGGATAATCCCCTCTATTCCATCAGATTGTTCCTTATTTATGATCCCTTTATTCATTATCTTCTACCGCTGCAATAATGTTTTCGACTGTAATGTCTCGATGGGAAGCATTCCATACTGCTTGTCCATCTTTAACAAAGAATAGTTGTGGTGATTGATGTTCAATACCTAATTTCTCCTCAATTTCATTGGAGACCGGTCTTGTTTCACGAACTTTTACAAAGTAAGCTTCATATGGACGTGCATCTGTTTCTACATATGATTTGAATTGTTCAAAGGCTTCAGCACTAATAGGACATGTTGTGCTTTGTTTAAAAATAAATGCCGGGTTCTCTTCCGTCTTCTCTAACACTTTATCAACTTCTTCAACTTCCAATAATTCTTGAATGTCTGCCATTGTATTTACCTCCCTAAAAGTGTGTTGCGAATTCACTCTAGTATAAACAATTTTACAATAAAAAACACGGCGAACGATTTAAATTTATGATAAAAGCACAGATAGAACTCATCTTTCATAGACTAATGTATATGAAAGGAGTTCTGATAACCGATGGATGAACGGCAGCTTATTTTACCTTTTTTCCCCTTTTTTGGTCCCCCTAATCAACATCATGGAGGTGGCTTTCCCCCACAAGGACCACCCCCATTTGGTGGAGGAGGCGGCGGACAGCAGATGTCACCACCTGGTCCACCGCCATCCTTTACACCAAGTCAAGGAGTACAGACTTTCGCAGTTGATTCAGGAGCGATTCAAGGATGTTTGTTTCGTTTTACCTATGTGTGGCTCAGAAGAGATGCGTTCTGGTTTTTCCCAACGTTTGTAGGACGGAGATCTGTTTCAGGATTTAGATGGAATGGACGAAGATGGAGCTATTACGGAATTGATTTAAGACACATTCAATCTTTCCAATGTTTTTAAGAAACCGATTGACGGACGTCCAATATTCCGCTTT
>DATGUV010000058.1:0-2451 GCA_035301025.1 Bacillota bacterium
CGGTCATAAGGGGTGTCGTCTCGTGGAAAATTATCGTATTTGTGTGGTGGAAGATGATCCAAACATTCAACATATCGTTGCTTCTTATTTAAAAAAGGAATCCTATGAAGTTACCGTCGTTTCCTCAGCAGAAGAAGCGCAGGTCATTTTTAAAGAATACCCTCCACATATGTGGATATTAGATATTATGTTACCTGAAATGGACGGATATACGTTTTGTAAACACATTCGGGAAACGAGCCATGTGCCAATTATAATTATTTCAGCCAAAGATGATGAAGTTGATAAAATTATCGGTTTAGAACTGGGCAGTGATGATTATTTAACAAAACCTTTTAGTCCAAGAGAACTCGTAGCCCGGGTAAAAAGATTATTTGCTAGATCTCAATTGACTGAGCAAACCGATAACAAGCCACGTGTTATCGGAGATGTAGAAGTCTATGAAGATGAGCGTAGAGTTTTTCAGCAAGGGACTGAAGTGGACGTTACGATGAAAGAATATGACATGCTTTATTTGCTCATTACTCATATGAATCGTGCGTTCTCAAGAGAAGAATTACTTCATCGTATATGGGGAGACAATTATTATGGAAGTGATCGAGCCGTGGATGATTTAATGAAACGGCTACGAAAAAAACTCCCGTCCCTATATATTGAAACGGTATGGGGGTTTGGATACCGCCTACGAAAAGAAGATGAAATGTCATGAAATTACAATATCAATTGCACATAGCGTTTACCGCTTTGTTGCTTATTGTGCTAACGGTTACTGGGTTTGCTGTTCATTCGCTATTATTAGAAGGGCTTATCCAAGATGAAAAAAGACAATTGGAGCAAAAAGGTGAATTACTCGTAACATTATTAAATAATGAACAATACCGTCCTAGAGAACAAATTGATTATGATGCATTTTTTAAAGAACAAAATTTACAAGTGTTTGTTTATGATCGCAACAGGAATGAATTGTTATTTACAACATTTCCGCTGACTCAAAGCCAGGAATTTTTGCGAAAAAATAACAAGGAATCTCACGTGAAAGAACGTTTTGATTTAGGTGGGAATACGTATGTAACTTCGACAATGTATTTATTTAGTGAACGTAGTGGTCTTGAACTGATCTTACTTACACCTTTGACAGATTTAGAAGCAGTGCAGCAAGCTTTACTAAAACGTTTGTTGTGGATTTTTGTTATTGGTGCAATAGGAGCGATTATTTTAAGTTACATACTAACGAGAAAACTTGTGACCCCTTTGGTGGACTTGCAAAAACAGGTGAAACGGATAGAGCATCGTCAGTTTGACCAGTTGGAACGTGTACAAGCAACAGGAGAAATTAAAGATGTAGAACAAAGTGTGTATGATATGGCAACGGAACTACAGCGATATATTTCTTCTCAGCAAATGTTTATGCAAAATGCTAGTCATGAATTAAAGACTCCTTTAATGACCATTCAAGGATACGCAGAAGGTATTCGCGATCACGTATTTTCACAAGAGGAAGAGGAGAAGGGTCTTGAATTAATGGTTGAAGAAGTAAGTCGCTTGAAAAGTATTATTAACGAAATGATTTTATTGGCAAAATTAGATAGTGCCCAAGCAACGTATCATCCAGAAACAGTAGCTGTTCGGGATATGGTAGAGAGGGTGGTGGAACACGTACTTCCACTGGCACATACAAAAGGAATCACAGTAGAAACACATATTTCTGAAGATGTATATATATGGGTTGATAAAGAGAAGTTATTACGGGCATTACTAAATATAATGCAAAATGGATTACGTCATGCACATACTCAAGTGAATGTATCTGCTCACATAGAAGAGGATACGATTGTCATTCAAATACAAGATGACGGCGACGGAATTGATGCAGAAGTTCTCCCACATCTCTTCCACAGATTTGTAAAGGGAAGTAAGGGAGATACAGGATTAGGTCTTGCCATTGCCGAGGCAATTGTTGAACAGGCTGGTGGGAAGATTGAAGTTGCATCTCTTCCAACAAAAGGTGCAACATTTAACCTGTTTTTTCCACAAAAAATGCTTGAATCAGATAAAAGTATGGTATACTAGGATAGTTAAAGGTATGTCATTTATGATAGAGGAGCGTATATGTATGCAATTACGAGAAGATATTCGTAACATCGCTATTATTGCACACGTTGACCACGGAAAAACAACGTTAGTTGACCAACTATTAAAATATTCTGGAACGTTTAAGGATCATGAGCAAATTGATGATCGTTTAATGGATTCAGATGATATAGAAAAAGAACGCGGTATAACGATATTATCAAAAAACACAGCAGTTACACATGAAGGTACAACGATTAATATTTTGGATACACCAGGTCACGCAGACTTTGGTGGAGAAGTTGAACGGATTATGCGAATGGTGGACGGGGTTTTACTCGTTGTTGATGCTTATGAAGGAACGATGCCACAAACAAGATT
>DATGUV010000059.1:0-5938 GCA_035301025.1 Bacillota bacterium
ACGACAATGTTAGCAGATTATTATGAGAAGCTGCATAAATATAAAGATGCAGTTTTTTATCATAAACAAGCAAGTCAAGCATATGAACAATTGACTAATATTTAGTAGAGGAGGGAGACTCATGAAAAAATTCATCGCAGCACTAGGTGTAACAACACTTCTCGTTGGTGGATTGTTTTTCGCGCAGCCTACAATGACAGACGCGATGGAAGTTGAACCATCTGTTTTGTCTGTTAACCCCGAAGACATCGTATAGAATTTCTACGCTATAACAGAATAAGACTTGAAACAGTTAATGAGCTGTTTCAAGTCTTATTTTTGTGAGGGGAAAAAAGTTGCAAAGTCGTGTATACTAGGATAAGTAATATACACACACGAGATATGAGAAAAGTTGCGGATGAACACTGTCTTCTGCTATTATCAATAGTACTATCCTATGTTATAGGATGAGCATACTACATATCATATGATCGAACATGAACGAAGAGAAATTCTTTGGAGGTGCCTTTCTTATGGCAAAAATTACAAAAGAACAAGTAGAGCGCATTGCTGGTTTAGCGCATCTAGCTGTTACAGAAGATGAGGTTGCAATGTACACGGAACAATTGCAATCCATTGTGACGTTTGCAAATCAATTAAGTGAATTAAATACAGATGACGTCATACCGACGACCCACGTCATTCATGAAACGAACGTTATGCGGGAAGACGTACCTAAACAGTCAATTACACAGGAAGAAGCACTGAAAAATGCTCCTGATAAAAAAGACGGATATTTCAAAGTACCACCAATCTTGGAGTAGGGAGGAAAGAACATGTCACTATATGGATATTCAATAAAAGATTTAGAAAAACAATTAAAGAAAAAAGACATTTCAGCTTCAGAATTAACAGAAATGTCGTTAAAACATATTCAAGAATCAGATGAAGACATTCAAGCGTTCATTACAGTTGATGAAGAAGGGGCTAAGAAACAAGCAGCTGCCTTAGATCATGTAGAAGAATCTGAACGTCAATCACTCTATGCTATTCCTCAAGCAATGAAAGACAATATCGTTACAAAAGGACTTCGTACAACAGCAGGAAGTCAACTTCTTAAAAACTTTAACGATCCATTGTATCATGCAACAGTCGTAGAAAAGCTTCACCAAGCACAATCTGTCATGATCGGAAAAGTGAACCTAGATGAATTTGGCATGGGTTCCACTACAGAAAAATCAAGTTTCCACGTGACAAAAAATCCATGGAATCTAGATTACGTTCCAGGAGGATCTAGTGGAGGTTCAGCAGCTGCGGTTGCTTCTGGTCAAGTAATGTTTTCCCTTGGATCGGATACAGGTGGATCCATTCGTCAACCATCTGCATTCTGCGGTGTTGTCGGAATGAAACCTACATATGGACTTGTTTCTCGTTATGGTCTCGTTAGTTTTGCGTCATCTTTAGATCATATTGGACCTATTACCCAATCGGTTGAAGATAACGCTCGTGTCCTTGAAGTTATTGCAGGAAGTGATCCGCTTGACTCAACAAGTGCTCATGTACAAGTACCTTTATATTCAGAAGGATTAAAAGAAGATATTCGAGGACTTAAAGTAGCTGTACCTGAAGAGTATCTTGGCGAAGGAGTCTCAGAAGAAGTTAGAGAGTCCGTTCTAAACGCTTTACAAATGTTAGAATTACTTGGAGTAAAATGGGAGAAGATATCTGTTCCCCATTCTTCATACGCAGCAGCAGCTTATTATATGATTTCCTCGGCAGAAGCGTCAACAAGCTTAGCCCGTTTTGACGGGGTTCGTTTTGGTGAGCGTGCAAAAGATGCTAACACGGTTGAGGAAATGTTTAAGCAATCTCGTAGTGAAGGATTTGGAGAAGAAGTTAAACGTCGAATTATGCTCGGAACATTTGCGTTAAGTGCTGGAAATGTCGATGACTTCTTCAAAAAAGGACAACGTGTACGTACAAAAATCATTGAAGAATTCCAAACGATTTTTAGTCAGTACGATCTTGTTATTGGACCAACAACTCCAACGGCAGCATATAAAATAGGAGAAATTGTTGACCCAGTTACAGCTTATGCAAATGATATCTTGACCATTCCTTCAAACTTAGCAGGACTGCCAAGCATATCAGTACCTTGTGGGTTTACGGACGAAGGATTACCATTAGGTTTGCAAATCATTGGTAAGCATTTTGATGAACAAACTGTTTACCGCGTAGCATATGCTTATGAACAAGCAACGAATCATCATAAAAAACGTCCAGTTATGGGGGGACAATAAATGAATTTTGAAACCATTATCGGACTAGAAGTGCACGTAGAATTAAAAACTAAATCAAAAATATTTAGCTCTAGCCCAAATGCATTTGGTGCTGCACCAAACTCAAATATTAACCCGACAGACCTTGGATATCCTGGAACGTTACCAGTCTTAAATAAAGAGGCAGTAAACTTTGGAATGCGCGCAGCAATGGCACTAAATTGTGATATTGCGACAGATTCCTTTTTTGACCGAAAAAGTTATTACTACCCTGATAACCCAAAAGCATACCAGATTTCACAAGATGAATTCCCTTTTGCTGAAAACGGTTGGGTAGAAATAGAAGTCGAAGGAAAGAAAAAGCGTATCGGTATTACACGTATCCATTTAGAAGAAGATGCTGGGAAATTAACCCATGAGGATGGATACTCTCTTGTAGACTATAACCGTCAAGGAGTACCATTAATTGAGATTGTCTCTGAACCGGACATACGCACTCCTGAAGAGGCATATGCTTATTTAGACAAGCTAAAAACAATTATTCAATATACAGAAGTATCCGATTGTCGAATGGAAGAAGGATCTTTACGGTGTGATGCAAATATTTCCTTACGTCCAGTCGGGCAAGAAGCATTTGGAACTAAAACAGAGTTAAAAAACTTAAATTCTTTTGCTTTTGTTAAAAGTGGTTTAGAACATGAAGAAAAACGTCAAGCAGAGGTGCTTCGTTCTGGTGGAGAGATCCTGCAAGAAACACGCCGTTATGATGAGAAAACTCGTGAAACGATTTTAATGCGGGTGAAACATGATGCTGACGATTATCGATTCTTCGTAGAACCAGATTTAATGCCACTACATATTGATGAAGAGTGGAAAGAACGAGTTCGTGCAGAAATCCCAGAGCTTCCAGATGCACGTAAAAAACGGTATATTGAAGAAATTGGATTACCAGCGTATGACGCGGAAGTACTCACAAGCACAAAAGCAATGGCTGACTTTTTCGAAGGAACCATTCGTCACGAGATAGACATTAAACAAGTTTCCAACTGGTTAATGGGAGACTTATCCGCATATATGAACAAACATTTAAAAGAATTGGATGACCTAGCAATTACTCCAGAAGGATTAGCAAAAATGATCCAGCTTGTAGCAGATGGAACGATTTCATCTAAAATTGCAAAACGTGTATTTGCTCATCTCATTGAAAATGGTGGAGATCCAGAGGAGTTCGTGAAAAGAGAAGGCCTCGTACAAATCTCAGATGAAGGTGAATTACGTAAAATCATTCATACAGTACTCAATGAAAATGAACAATCCATCATTGACTTTAAAGAAGGAAAAGGCCGGGCTCTCGGATTCCTTGTTGGTCAAGTGATGAAAGCGACCAAAGGACAAGCAAATCCGCCAATGGTCAATAAGATTTTAAAAGAAGAAATTGAGAAAAGGTAAGTATTTATAATGGGGCTACTGCCAATAGATTTATGGGAGTAGTCTCTGCTTTTTTAACAATAATACGAACATGTACAAGTCGTCCATTTCTACTATACGTTCAGAAACTGGGTGAAGGGGAGGAATTCGTATGAAAAAAGCCCGCATTATTTATAATCCAACTGCTGGTCGAGAAGCATTTAAAAAAGAATTACCAGAAGTACTGGAACAATTGGAAAGAGCAGGTTATGAAACATCTACACATGCAACAACTTGCGAAGGTGATGCATGTCTCGCGGCAACACATGCATGTAAACATCAATTCGATCTCGTCGTAGCAGTAGGTGGAGATGGTACGATCAATGAAATAATCAATGGAATTGCGAAAGAAGAATACCGCCCAAAAATTGGTATTATCCCCGCAGGTACCACAAATGACTTTGCTCGTGCACTAGATATTCCACGGAACATTTTAAAAGCGACAGAAATTATCGTTCAAGACCATTCGATGCATATTGATATTGGACTTGTTAATGAACGATACTTTATGAATATTGCTGGTGGTGGTGAACTAACGGAGCTTACCTATGAAGTTCCCAGTAAACTAAAGACAGTTTTAGGACAGTTAGCATATTACTTAAAAGGGATGGAAATGCTACCATTTATTAAACCAACACATACCCGCATCGAATATGACGGTAATGTGATTGACGAAGAGATTATGTTATTTTTACTTGCAAATACGAACTCTGTCGGTGGATTTGAAAAGCTTGCACCAAAAGCAAAAATTAATGATGGCTACTTTGACTTACTCATTTTGCGCAAAGCTAATTTAGCTGAATTTATTCGCATCGCAACACAAGTGTTGCGCGGCGCACATTTAGAAGATCAAAACGTCATATACACACAAGCAAAAGATGTAAAAGTCATCCCTCAAGACCGCATGCAATTAAATATTGACGGAGAATATGGAGGGCTTTTACCAGGTGCATTCCATAACCTCCAGCAACATATCGAATTTTTCGTTCCGGAATCCTTTTTAGCGGACTATGAAGCTGAGGAAGAGGTTGAGGAAGTGGAAGAACAACAAAAGGATAGCGTGTAAGATGCTATCTTTTTTACGTGGATTGTACAATAGAAACGTGCAAATAATGACATTTACAAAGGGAGATAACAATGGCCAAACCAAAAGCCCCAGTCAAGAAAAATGATACGATTACCCTCCAGTTTGAAGACTTAACCCATCAAGGAAACGGTGTTGGAAAAGTAGATGGATATCCATTATTCGTCCCGTTCGCCCTTCCAGGTGAAGAAGCTTCCGTTCGAGTTGTAAAAGTAAATAAAAACTTTGGGTACGGAAAAATAGAGAAAATCCACAAAAGAAGTCCACATCGCCAAGAACCTCCCTGCCATGTTTATGAAAAATGTGGGGGATGTCAATTGCAACATATGAGCTATGATATGCAACTTGAGATGAAACGCAATCAAGTTAAAAACGCAATGATTAAAGTGGCCCATTTACCAGATGTTCCTGTCCACGAAACACTCGGTATGAAAGATCCATGGAGATATCGCAATAACATTCAAATTCCTGTGGGAGAAAAGGATGGTGAGCTTATTACAGGATTTTATCAAAAACGAAGCCACCATATTATAGACAACATGAAAACATGTGTCATTCAGGATGAATTAAACGATGACGCCGTTCATATTGTACGGGATGTTGCAAATAGCCTTGGAATTACAGCTTATGATGAAAAAGCACATACAGGCATATTACGGCACATTGTTGCTCGTTCCGGTAAAGCAACTGGAGAATTGATGATTGTGCTTATTACACGAACAAAAAAGCTTCCTTACGCGGAACAATTAATAGAAGGTATCCGGGAAAAACTGCCGAATGTGACATCGATTATGCATAACATTAATCCTCAAAAAACAAATGTTATTTATGGGAAAGATACGAAGGTATTGTGGGGAGCATCTTATATTCATGACCGAATTGAGGACCTTACTTTCGCTATTTCAGCTCGTTCATTTTATCAAGTGAATCCAAGACAAACGGAAGTATTATATAATAAGGCACTTGAATACGCACAAATATCCAAGTCAGACATTGTTATTGACGCATACTGTGGAATCGGAACAATCTCCTTGTTTTTAGCACGGAAAGCAAAAAAAGTATACGGTATTGAAATTGTTCCTGAAGCGATTAGTGATGCAAAGAAGAATGCCAAGCTAAACAACTTGCC
>DATGUV010000060.1:0-9990 GCA_035301025.1 Bacillota bacterium
TCAAGACCCATTATAAAAATAAATGCCAATGCGACTGCCGGACCAATCAAGAGTCGACCTAAACTACTGAGGACAACCAATTTATTTACTACTGTTTTCATTTGAATTTGAGACAACTGTGCCCCTAATAAAATAAGTGCAATTGCCAGGAATGCGTTTCCTAGATGGTTCAGTGGAATGAAAATAAACTCTGGAACAGTGATGTTCAAGCTATTGAAAAGTCCCCCAAGAATCATGGCGTAAATAATCGGTAACTTCAGTAATTCCTTTAAAATTTCCAGACCGCTCTTCGTCGCAGAAATTAAATTATATAGACCGTATGTATATGTAATAATATTTTGAAAGACCATTACAATAATTTGAATGGAAATTCCAAGAGGGTTTCCTTGGAACAACAATTGACTTACTGGAATACCATAATTTCCAGAATTAATGAGCACGACACTGTTTTTAAATATAGCTGATTCTTCTTTTTCCAGTGCGAATGCTTTACTCAACAAGGCGCTAATGACCATTAGTGAAAGACTGAATATAAATAGATAACCGATAATATCAAGGAGAACATTCATTTCAATCTTTGTTTCATATAAGTTAATAAATACAGCTGCAGGCATTAAGCAATATGTAATTAAGTTGGATACTGCCCGCAAATTAAATACAAATTTTTTCTGTAAGATTGCGCCAATAATCATTAACATTAAAATAGGTAAAATAATACTTTGAAAAATCATCTGTAAAAATACGATTACCGTCACCTCATTCACGTGCAACATGTATACCGGCACAATACTTTTTAGTTCGATGTAGGTAGATCTGTTAGTTTTATTTCACAAGTAATTAGTCAAACCCGCCCAGCACCATATATGTGATACCAATCATTGTTTTCTCATGGGATTCTCCTCTTTTTAAAAAGCACGTTAGGTTTTTGTGAAACATATATTTTCCCTCATAAGTATATCTCAGAGTTTTTACACACACTCTCCTTATCATTCCATCCGCTCAATAATAGTAGCATTTGCCATTCCCATTCCTTCACAAATGGCTAGCAGTCCATATTTCTTTTGACGACTTTCAAGCGAATGTAAGAGAGTTGTTAAGAGTTTTGTACCAGTTGCTCCAAGAGGATGGCCTAGAGCGATGGCCCCTCCATGAATATTCAGTTTTGCAGGATCTGCTCCAGTGTCGTGTAGCCATGCTAAAGGAACTGGTGCAAATGCTTCATTCACTTCATAAAAATCTATATCTTCAATTGTCATATTCGATTTCTTCAGCACCTTTTTCGTTGCTGCAATCGGACCAGTTAACATAAGGGTTGGATCTGAACCAATGGCTGTACGTGCTACAATTTTTGCACGAGGACGCAATCCTAACTGTTCTGCCTTTTCCCTGCTCATCAATAGAACCGCACTTGCCCCGTCACTCATCTGACTGGCATTACCAGCAGTTATGTTCCCCTGCTCCATAAATACAGGTGATAACTGATGTAATTTCTCAAGTGGCGTATCACGTCTTGGGCCTTCATCTGTATCAAAGGTATGTTCATTCCCGTCTTCATCAGTTACTTGAACAGGTACAATTTCTTCTTCAAATACTCCTTCGTCAATAGCTTGTATTGCTTTTTGATGGCTTTCATATGCAAATTCGTCCAGTTGGTCACGGGATAAATTCCACTGTTCTGCAATTTTCTCCGCAGCAATTCCTTGATTAACAATTTCATATTTGTCCGTTAGTAAAGAACTAGGCTTCGTATCTCCAACGTTAGAAAACATTTTATGTCTCGACATGCTTTCTACTCCTCCAGCAATAACTACATCCATGTCCCCTGAGGCAATTGCTTGGGCTGCAAAATGGACGGCTTGTTGACTAGATCCACATTGTCGATCAATGGTTACCCCTGGTACATCTATTGGAAAGCCTGCGATTAATGCAGACGTTCTTGCAATATTCATTGCTTGTTCATTCACCTGTGTTACACAACCGACAACTACATCTTCCACTATTTTCTTCTCCACTTTTACATCTGTTACAAGTTGATCCAATACCGTTGCTAATAATTCATCTGACCTTGTATGTGTTAGAGAGCCCTTGTTTCGTCCAACGGCAGTGCGACATGCATGAACAATCACAACTTCCCTCATTATATCCACCTCGTTTTTCAATATGTATTATAAAGTATACCTATGTTTCAATTATTTTGAAAGCGCTCCATTCCCACGTACAGATGTTAGGCATATTACTAGTTTAATGCGTTACAATGATCTCACCTGTGTTCGCTTTATCCAGCTTTGTTTATAAAATATGTGGACGTCCCTTGCGTTTTATGAGTAGTATAGTAGTGTAAATATGGATGATATAAAGTGAAACTTCATTCAGTGGGAGGTTTTTATTCAACCTCCACTGGTGTTAAGGAACAAAGGATAAGTTCGTCACGTCCTGTGACAACTCCTTTGTGACCTACGTCCTGTAGGTGAGAGCAGAAACAGGTATTTACGGGCAGTGTATCCCCCACTTATTTTCTTAGTTTCCTGCAAAAATTGAAGTGGGGTATTGACTTCCCGTTAACCTTTGATAAATTTCCTAAGACGTATTTTATGCTATCTCACTACTATATCTAGTCGTAAAATAGTTGTTTTTAGTCATGATGACATTCATTCACCGAGTAATTCTTCTAATTCAGTGAGCTTTTCTTCAAATACGTCTAGTGCGTCTAGTACAGGTTGTTTAGATGTAACGTCTACTCCTGCTTTTTTAAGAACCTCAATTGGATAATCACTGCTTCCAGCCTTTAGGAAAGATGTATAACGATCTACTGCTCCTTCCTCCCCTTCCATAATTCCTTTTGCAAGAGTTGTTGCAGCTGAGTATCCTGTTGCATATTGATACACATAATAGTTCATATAAAAGTGAGGAATACGCGCCCACTCTAACCCGATTTCTTCATCGATAGCGACTTCATCACCAAAGTATTTCTTATTCAGATCATAATACAATTCTGTTAAGCGTTCCGCTGTTAATGCCTCACCATTTTGCATGCGTACATGAATATCATGTTCAAATTCAGCAAACATTGTTTGACGGAAGACGGTACCACGGAAACCTTCTAAGAAGTTATTGAGTAAATAAATTTTTTCCTGTTTATCAGTTACGACATTCATCATATGTTCATTTAATAAAGACTCATTACATGTTGAAGCAACCTCAGCTACGAAAATGGAGTAATTTCCATAACGGAATGGCTGGGCTTCGTGTGTGTAGTAACTGTGTAGAGAATGTCCAAGTTCATGAGTGAGTGTGAACATATCACTAATCTTATTGTTCCAATTTAATAAGATATACGGATTTGTGCCATATGACCCTGATGAATAGGCACCACTTCGTTTTCCTTTGTTCTCCATAACGTCAATCCAGCGACTAGACAATCCTTCTTTTACAATATCCACATACTCTTGTCCTAGTGGAGATAGGCTTTCAAGGACGTGTTTTTGGGCTTCCTCATACGTAAATGACATATCTACATCTTTTACAAGTGGAGTATACATGTCATACATGTGCAATTCATCCACACCTAATACTTTTTTACGCAAAGAAACATATCTATGAAGGAGCGGAAGTTTTTCATTAATAGCTTCTACAAGCTGATCATATACACTTTCAGGAATATTATTTCCGCTTAACGCTGCTGCACGCGCAGATGAGTGATTTCGAACTTTAGCATTAAAATTATTTTTCTTTACGTTTCCTGTAAGGGTTGTTGCATACGTATTTTTAAATTTATCATATGTGCTATAGACAGATTCGAATGCGTCTTTTCGTACGCGACGATCTTTTGACTCTAAAAATCCGATGAATCTACCGTGTGTGACCTCAGCTTCTTCTCCTTGTTCATTTTTAATCGATGGAAATACAATTTCCGCATTATCTAAAATACTAAAAGTTTGTGAAGCAGTTTGTAGTGGATCGGAAACTTCTGCTAAAATTGCTTCTTCTTTCTCAGATAAAATATGTGCCCGTTGTAAATTAATTTGGTTAAATGTTTGATTATAAAACTGCAACGGTTCATAAGACTGAATCATGTCATCCAGTTTTGCTTCATCAATTTGGATGATTTCAGGAACAATAAAACTCATACTACTAGAAGCAAGGGTTAAAACGTTGTTCGCTTTTCCTTGCATCGTTTGGTACTTTGAATTTGCAGTGTCCTGGTCATAACGCATTCGAGCGTATGTATAAAGCTTTGATAATCGTTCCGAAAACGCATCTTGTAATTGAAACACTTCATAAATCTTCTCAGCGGATGACGCAAGAGTTCCTTGATACTCAGTAATTTTAGGGATATCTTCCGTGAGAGCAGTTAATTCTTTCTCCCACAACTCATCTGTTGCAAAAATATCTTCTAGTTTCCACGTATATTCTTCAGGTATATCTTTTCTTTCTGGCATTGGTTTTGTTGTCTCAGCCATCATACATCCTCCTATAAATAATCTGCTTCTATTCATGTATCTATCCATTTCCAGCGTAGAAATATGCTAGAAATACATATTGGTACATGTGCAGTAGTATACCCCATTATAACGTTTATCATTGATTTACCCAACCATTTTGTAAGGGGATACAAAAAAAGATCAACTTCCCCCCACACTAACGGTTTTAAACTACCTGTTACAATCCTTTGGGTGTACCTTTTATTTACGTAATCGTTGCCTATCAGATGTTAATAATAGTGTCTTCAGAGACTGCATCAATTCATTGTCTTGTTCAAGTGCTTCCTCTACATGGGAATAAGGAGGCATCGTTTTATGGAGCAAATAGGATTGATCTCCTTTACTTTTCACATATCCTAATATCTCAAGCCAATGCAAATATGAGGTGACAGGGTCGATTGATTGTTCTAAAAGTGGAAAATACGATGGTGGGTGAATGAAAGTAGCTAAGATGTCCTGACAGTCCTTAATTGTGAATAGACAATTTTCTGGAACCGTATATTGTATAAAATGCCACAATCTACTTTGCCAATTCCATGGTGGAACATTCATAAACATTTGTCCTTTCACTGGTAGGTGAATGAGTGAAGGTAAGAAGTCCAAGGAGAGTCGTTGTTCATACAACCACTGTAGCCATTCCTTTTGTTTACCAACTCCGTAGCGTGGTCGCATTCTAAATTTCTTTTTCTCCTGGTGCCATTCGTTGATGAATATTTTTCTAGAAATGCGCTGGAATTGGAATACATCTATCCATGTAGTTCCCTTTAATGACCATATATATTTATGCGCAAAAACCTTTGTCATTGCCGAAAAAATAATTTGCTGAAGTGAAATGATCTGGGATTGTTCTGTACAGAGGAAAAATAGCATTGGTGAGGATTCTATTGTTGGTTGACATATAAACTGTTTTAAAAATGAGTTAATCATGAACAGATGTCTACCATATTGTTGCAAATGCCTACGGTCTAGAAACCATATTGGGGTAATACCTATCCCGGTATACATTTTATTTCTCTTTCGAATCTCATTAACTGAAACGGTAGAATATTGAAATTCAATGGCAAATTTTTTACTTTCGACAGTTAGTAATACGTCTGGTCTTTGTCCTATTTCTGGAAGATACTTTTCTAAGGAAACATTTGAATATTGATTTTTTAACCAACTGTATAATAACCATTTACCTCGTTCATGAATTTCTCCCTCTCCTCCACCGGTACAGGATGATAATGCTTGATGAGAAAAATGCGGGGTGATTTCAGTGCCAATTTTCATAAGTAATGGTTCTTGGCATGTTGGACAGTAAAATGTTGTTGATGATCGTAGACGTTGCAATTCCCCCCGTGTGTAGGATGGTAGACATATGGTTTCTCCATCTTTAGTTAGCGCACAAAGCATAAAATATCACACCCCTTGAATGTTTCCTTTATCCTACATTATTTTCAATCAAAAAAAAAGATGCCACATGAATAGGCATCTTTGTAAAATTCATTTATACATCGAAATAGGATTGTACTTGTTCAAAAACATCTTCTGCAAAAACAACTTTTCCATACTCTTCCAACATCGATAAAGTTATTTGTGCTTGTGTAGCAAACTCATAAATAAGGCTCATGAGCGCTTCTTGTTCCTCATCAGTTGATTGTTCTGGAGGAAAATCCATAAATAAATAGTATTTGTCTTTATAATGAATGAGCTTTTGGTCAACCCCATGTACTGGTGATTGAACGGCATGACTCGCTTGAATCACATCTTCAAACTCATTAAACGAAACAATTACCGAGTAGTTTCGATCTTCTTCTACGTCTTCTTCATCGTCATCTTCTGAATCGTTTGTTGGTAATGTTTGCTCCAACATTTGCTCAAGAGCTTCTTCATCTGTAATATCTTCTAGATCATCACTGGAAAACAGATCTAGATTTTCGCCATTTTTTGAGATTTGAGCTTTTGTTACAATGACCTCGAGTCCTTTTTCTAATGCTTGTACTTGAATCCATAAAGGACCTTCAACTGTAAATTCTTCCTTATAGTTGAGTTCTTCCATCATTTGCCAAAAAAGTTGCTCACTTCTCTCGCGATTGTACCATATTTCTTCTCGTTTAAATCCGCGATCTTCTATATCAACATATGAGATGTAAAATTTAATTGTATTTTCATTTATACGCTCTATTTCCATCGTATTTCTCCCCCTTCTCCAAAGTTAACGAAGATTTCCATTCACCGTACGTTCATGTTGTGTACATTATAAGCCTTTCTCTACGATTACACGAGAATTTGCTATGGATATTTTGATGGAAGAAATCATCTAACTACACATCTCATGTTGGATGTTTCGTGTTTCATAAGAGATGGTGTACTATTATTGTATGGTATTCTTCTCTTTTTTGAAAGCATTAAAGCCTATAATATAAACATTTTATAGTTTATGCCTATTTATTGAGTCAATTCCTTCTTCTCTAATATAGAGATAACATCCCTTTAAAATCACCTGTATGAATGAATTTCATAATACGTTTGCTATGCTATCTCAGTACCACATATGGTTCTGTTACGTGGCTTGAAACTACATGTGATAGTGAAATAGCTATTTTTTTCATTATGAAATTCATTCGTATGATAAAAATCTATTCTATTTATACTATGTCACCTATTTAGTGTGATACGTATTTTAGCATAAGAATCTCCATGTGGCTAATATTTATTGTTAGAAATTGACTTCGTCCATATATTGGCACGTAGTCAATATTATATTCTTATTGTTGTATGATTGTTCATTATGAAAAACAAAAAACATAGACCGATTGTCATCGATCTATGCTTTCTTATGTTAACTTACTTACACATTAATTTACGAGACGTTGAGCTTCACGTAATTGAAATGTACGAACTGTTCTTGGTAAAAATCGACGAATCTCATCCTCGTTATAACCTACTTGTAGGCGTTTTTCATCGAGGATAATTGGTCTTCTTAATAATCCTGGATTTTTTTGAATGAGAAGAAACAAATCTTTAAGAGGCAAAAGTTCGATGTTTACATCAAGCTTTTGGAATACTTTTGAGCGTGTTGAAATAATCTCATCAGTACCGTCCTCTGTCATACGTAAAATTTCCTTTATCTCATCCAATGTAAGTGGTTCTGAAAAGATATTTCTTTCTGTATACGAAATATCATGTTCTTCTAACCATGCTTTTGCCTTTCTGCAAGACGTACAACTTGGTGAGGTATAAAGTGTTACCATATATTACTTCACTCCTCATTTCTATAAAGTGTGATGACGGTTATTTCATAGACATTGGATCTCTTGGTACATGAAAACAATCCTTCAATAATTCTATACTTAAATTATACTACATTTGTCAAGTAAAAGGTAGAGCAGATGACAATTTTTTCAAGAATTTTTTCCTGTGTTCACCATTTGTTCAAAGTCTTAAGAAATAATCTCCATTAATATGTAACATACCCACTTTATAGTAAAATAAACCTATAAAATGGATATTCTATTCTTATTATAGCATATTTTCGAGCATAATTAACCACGTTTTTCAGAAACTTCTATCTTATATGTGTTTTGTTTCACTGATTGAAGAGCTATATACAAAAACAAAACAGGATCATAATGAAATCCCGTTTTTTTATACCACCATTGTATCAAATCAGTGTATTTCATAATGACCAAAACAAGCTATGTCCATACAACATGTCATTTCGAATGCCTAGCGAAATACATACTGTATGGACGTAGCATAAAATACATTTATTTTCACTAGGACAATTAAGGCGTGTAATCCACATTAGGTGTATATACGTTCCCTGAGTTCCAAATGAGAAATTCATCGATTCCATTTTCATTCAATGCTCTAATTTGATCCTCTACTTCCTTTTTACCGTATGGCTGTACAGGACCACCACCATATAACCATGGAGCTTCAAAATCTTGGATCCAAGGTCGAGATACAGGTGCCTCATCTAGCGCTCCAAGTACTTCATTTTCAACTTTTGCATATTCAGTCACTAATTTATATGGTTCACGGTCTGGAACTTCAATTCCAAAATAAGACGACCAATGACTCGGATAAATCATCGAAGAAATCACATCTACATTTTCTGAGATTTTCGAGAAATTTTGACCAATGCCTGGAGTTTCTGGAATCGTTGCTGCATATCCAAAAATATCAACAGATACATCTACCCCATAATAGGCCAGTTCATCACGAGCATACCCAACAAAGTCTGTTACAGCTTCTACTCTTCTCTTAATATTATCTAAATCAGAATCTGCATAATCTCCCTGACTATAAGTTAAATCTTCATCTCGATGTTCGAATCCTTCTGGGAAACGAACATAATCAAATTGAATCTCCTCAAATCCAAGTTCAGCTGCCATTTTTGCGATATCTAAATTATAATCCCATACTTCTTTCATAAATGGGTTTACAAATGCTTCTCCACGATTATTTTTCCACACTTCCCCGTTTTGTTCTACGAAAGAATATTCCGGATTACTCGTTGCAAGTTCCGTATCTTTAAATACGACAATACGAGCGATTGGATAAATGTTCTTCTCTTCCAATGTTTTCATCAGTGCTTCAGGATCAGAAATGTAGTTTTCTGATATAGATGCATATGGAGAATCTTCATCAATTTTGAATGAAATCTTTCCGTGATCTTCTTTAACATCAATCACCATTGCATTTAAATCTGTTGTTTCTATTAAATCTAACAAGGTTTCAAATCGTTCTCCCCCTGCTGAATGACCTGTTACGTATATTCCTCGAACAGCATCTGGATATTCAAAGTCCAGTCCAGATTGAAATGTAAAACGCTCAATTGGTTTTGATGTATCCAATAGTTCAATATGTAATGATCGTTCAATATGGTTATGTGCTACAAAATCCGACTTTCCTAAAGCGATACTTGCCCCCATTAAGAACAATAAACTAACAATCATGCTGACTGTAATGCCTTTCCATCTTTGCATCAATTATCAAACTCCTACTTTAATACATTTGTATCTATTATAAATGATTGTACATGAATTTTGAATGGGACAATAGCATGTATTATATTTTTTTTTATAAAAATTAATCGGATTTTGTAAAAAGGCTGACAATAAAGGCATCTACATTGCTTATAATTGTATATATTTTTTTCATCTATTTGTATTTCACCCTTACTCATAACAGCTAAATCCACACATGTGGGTTACAAGGAGCTCCTTCACATAGTTTATTGCTCTTATAGTTCTTACGAGACCACATCTAGGTATTTTAGCTTAGTGAGAAATGAAGGATGAAAGAGCATGATATATGGACAACATGAGTTTAATGAAACGAAGAAAAGTTAAAAACATATCTTAAATATGCGGGGAATAGATTGTGACTCGTGCTTCATTTACTTGCTTTCGTTTTTAAGCATAGTATATACTTTAAAGAAAGAAGTTCGAGTATTCTCTAATATATTGTTTGTAGGACTACATACGACTTCATTTTAATTTGTATATTGGAGTGAAAT
>DATGUV010000061.1:0-4062 GCA_035301025.1 Bacillota bacterium
TTTTTTATTCTTATCTAATGTAATCTCTTCGGTTACTTCACGCATCTCGCCATCTACGCGAATACGAATATACCCTTCTTTTTGTAGGTCTTCTAATACTTTTACATGTTCTCCTTTTCGCCCTGAGACGACTGGAGCTAACACTTGGATTCGTGTTCGTTCTGGCAATTGTAACACTTGATCGACCATTTGTTGAATACTTTGTGAAGCAATTTCAATCCCGTGAATTGGACAATAAGCACGTCCAATTCTCGCGTACAATAATCGTAAATAATCGTAAATTTCTGTCGCTGTAGCAACCGTTGAGCGCGGGTTTTTACTCGTCGTTTTTTGATCAATTGAAATAGCTGGTGATAAGCCTTCGATTGTATCGACATCTGGTTTATCCATTTGCCCTAGAAACTGTCGAGCATAAGCGGATAATGACTCTACATAACGACGTTGTCCTTCTGCATAGACGGTATCAAATGCTAACGATGATTTTCCTGAACCGGATAATCCTGTAACAACGACTAACTTATTTTTTGGTATATCTACATCCATATTTTTTAAATTATGTGCTCTAGCACCACGAATGGTGATCTTTTTCCCTCTCATAAGCTTTCTTCATCCTTCCAAAGCTTGGACTTATCTTACTTAGCCTACTACTTTTAATTCAAATATAATATCACGTAATTCTGTCGCACGTTCAAAATCAAGTGCTTTAGCAGCCAAACGCATTTCCTCTTCCATTTGTTCAATCACTTGTTCACGCTCTTTCTTCGGTAATTGAACAATTTTAGTAATTTCATTTGTTTCATATTCTTCTTCATCTTCTGCTGCAACAGTTGCACGGATGAGTTCGCGAACGTCTTTCTTAATCGTTGTAGGTGTAATACCATGCTTTTCGTTGTATGCTTGTTGAATTTCCCGACGCCGGTTTGTCTCATCAATAGCAACTTGCATCGAGTCTGTGATGTTATCTGCATACATGATTACTTGACCTTTTTCATTTCTCGCCGCTCGTCCCATCGTCTGGATTAGGGATCGCTCAGAACGTAAAAATCCTTCTTTATCTGCATCAAGAATGGCTACTAATGATACTTCTGGCAAATCGAGTCCTTCACGTAGCAAGTTAATGCCTACAAGTACATCGTATTTTCCTACACGTAAATCACGAATAATCTCGATTCGCTCTAATGTCTTTACTTCAGAATGTAGGTATGCAACTTTAAAATCAAGGTCTTTCAAATAATCCGTTAAATCTTCCGACATTCGTTTCGTTAACGTTGTAATTAAGACACGCTCATTACGATCAATACGCTCATTTATTTCGCCAATTAAATCATCAATTTGTCCTTCAATCGGGCGGACATGTACTTCCGGATCAAGTAAACCTGTCGGACGAATAATTTGTTCTACAATTTCTTTCGTGTGCTCCATTTCGTATGGACCAGGTGTAGCAGATATATATACATTTTGTGATGCTTTCTCTTCAAACTCCTCAAACTTAAGAGGACGGTTATCCAATGCGGAAGGTAAACGAAAGCCATGATCGACAAGCATTTGTTTCCGTGCCCTGTCTCCATTGTACATACCACGAACTTGCGGTAACGTTGCATGGGATTCATCAATGACAACGAGATAATCTTCTGGAAAGAAATCTAACAAGGTATAAGGTGTGGAACCTGGCTCTCTCAACGTAATATGACGTGAGTAGTTCTCAATTCCCGAACAAAAACCCATTTCTCGCATCATTTCTAAATCATAATTCGTCCGTTGTTCTAATCGTTGTGCTTCTAATAATTGATTATTCGCTTCTAATTCTTTTAATCGTTCTTCTAATTCTAATTCAATATTACGAATGGCTATTTTCATTTTCTCTTCTCGAGTAACGAAGTGTGATGCTGGGAAAATAGCTACATGTTCTCGGTCACCAACAATCTCCCCTGTTAATGCATCTACTTCCCGAATTCGATCAATTTCATCTCCGAAAAATTCAATCCGTATACAATGCTCTTCACGAGAAGCTGGAATAATTTCAACTGAATCCCCTCGAACGCGAAATGTACCACGCTTGAAGTCAATATCATTGCGAGCATATTGAATATCAACTAATTCTCTTAACAATTCGTCCCGCTCGATTTCCATCCCCATCCGTAACGAAAGTACTTGTTCTTTATAATCTTCTGGGGAACCTAACCCATATATACAAGATACACTTGCAACAATTAATACATCTCGACGTTCAAATAATGCAGATGTTGCAGAATGTCGTAATTTATCAATTTCATCATTGATACTCGCATCCTTTTCAATGAAAGTATCTGTTGATGGTACATAAGCTTCTGGTTGATAATAATCATAATAACTAACAAAATACTCAACTGCATTATTGGGAAAAAACTCTTTAAATTCACTATATAGTTGTCCCGCTAACGTTTTATTATGTGCAATCACTAATGTTGGTCGATTAATTTGTTCAATGACATTAGAGACAGTAAATGTTTTCCCTGTCCCTGTTGCACCTAGTAATGTTAAATGATTATTGCCTGCGTTTACTTGTTTGACTAGCTCTTCAATTGCTTTTGGTTGATCTCCTCTTGGCTCATATGATGACACAAGTTGAAATTTATCTACCATTTTAGAACTCCTATCTTTGTACAATCCTATTTATTATTATACCATATATACGAACTAACATTCCATTTTCATCATTTCTTCAAATTATGTTCAAGCTTAACAAAGCTTTCAACGTGAGAACTCTGTAACAATTGAAAGCAGCCTATAAAACTTATGATATTATTTCGTCATGATTGTTGCTTCACTCCATTTTCAATCAGTAAACTTAATACTTAAAACTATTTTAAATAAACTATCATTTATTCTTTGCGCAAAATCTGCTCCATCGCTTTGCCCTTTGCTAACTCATCTATCAATTTATCCAAATAGCGTATTTCCTGCATTATTGGTTCTTCAATATCCTCTACCCGAACACCACAGATGACACCTTTAATTAGCGTTCGTAAAGGATTCATAAGAGGCGCTTCTGCAAAAAAGGTTTCAAAGTCTGTCTTGTTATCTAGTTGTGCTTTCAATTCTTCTTCACTATATCCAGTCAACCAATAGATGATTTCGTCGACTTCTGTTTGCTTACGTCCTTTTTTCTCTGCCTTTGCGACATAATGAGGATAGACACTCGCAAAACTCATTGTATAGATCTTATGGTTTGTCATCATACATTCTCCCTTGGTCTGTTAAGCTTATTTAACTTTATTATGAGGCAATTTCAAAATACGAATGGTCTAAAAAATCCGAACAATAGAATTTGAATTTTGATTACCACTCTAGGGGCTCACTTTTTTAGCGAGAAGCTGTTAAGCCTTCGTCGGACAAAGTCTAGTCTTACCGAGGCTTTTATTGAGGGCACTGAAAAACACCCGTAATCCGATATCCGGTAATTCCTCGGGTTTTATTTCATTAATGATAAAGAAAAAGTCAGCATTTTTCCTTTTGTGTGGAATTCGAATCCACGAAGACTCCTACGTCAATAGCAACATCCGAAAATCCACTTTATAAGTTTTGGAAAAAACTTATAAAGTTAGTTGAGGGGTTGCCCGTGGAAAGCGTAGTGGATTCGGATGGAACACATGCGCTCGAACTGTAGGGACTTTTTCAGTAACACTTATTCCCACGAAGCATAGGACGTGCAAGTGTCAGTGTTGGCAAAAGGAAGTTTCCGGTTTTAACTGACAAGGAGTCGACCACCTACCGTTTTAATCACTCAAGGAAAATATGATAAACACGATATAAAGGTTACTTTTAACGTGAACGTTCTGATTTATTACTCTTAAATTTACACTTATGAAATTGATTCATCTGTTTAAAATTAAATGAATTCTAATTTTCTATATTTCCAATCGGGCTTCTACAACTCCCTATAGCAATACCATGTTGATTCAAAATTTTTTTCACATTCATAATAGCATTTCCATCATAAACTTGTTCTAAGATCTTTGCTATTTTTATGCTTTCTTGTTCATTTAACTTTTGCTTCATTCCTAATTTTTGAAACCATTGTGT
>DATGUV010000062.1:0-9160 GCA_035301025.1 Bacillota bacterium
TGTGAATGTGAAGGGATGGCGAGTATTTTTAAAAAAGAATGAAGTATCTTCCCCTCATCTATTTGAATATCCATTTGGTGCAGAATCTCCTTTCACATATGGGTGAATGTCATCATTTCGACATTCGTATAAAACACGTATTATGAAATTCACTCATGTATATACATATTACCTATAAAGGTATATTACCATGTTTCTTCTTCGGTCGATTTTCTACTTTCGTCTGTAGCATTTCAAACCCTTGAATCAATTTTATTCTTGTATCTCGGGGATCAATAATATCATCAACCATGCCAAGACTCGCTGCTATATATGGATTGGCAAAACGTTCACGGTATTCATCAATTTTCTCTTGGCGCACAATATCCGGATGTTCACTTTCAGATATCTCCTTAGAAAAGATAATATTTGCAGCACCCTCTGGACCCATTACAGCTATTTCAGCATTCGGCCAAGCAAATACCAAATCAGCTCCTATGGATTTGCTATTTAAGGCAACATATGCTCCCCCAAAGGCTTTTCTAAGAATAACGGTGATTTTAGGAACGGTTGCTTCAGAATACGCATATAAAATTTTTGCTCCGTGACGTATAATTCCTCCATGTTCTTGTTGGATTCCTGGGAAAAATCCTGTAACATCTTCTAGCGTTAATAGAGGTATATGAAAGGCGTCACAAAATCGAATAAATCGAGCTACTTTATCACTAGAGTTTATGTCTAAGCTACCAGCTAAATATTTCGGTTGATTTGCAATGACTCCAATTGATTTTCCTTCCATACGTGCAAACCCAACAACAATATTTTTAGCAAACTCGGGATGGATTTCGAAAAACGAATCTTTATCCACAAGTTGTTGAATCACATCTTTTACATCGTAGGATTTCGTCGATTCAAAAGGCACAATATCGACAAGATCAGGTCGATGATCTTCATTTGCTTCATATGCAATCGCTGTAGGTCCTATTTTATTACTACTTGGCATAT
The DNA here is from genome assembly GCA_035301025.1 of Bacillota bacterium. GTDB lineage: Bacteria > Bacillota > Bacilli > Bacillales > Amphibacillaceae > CALAMD01. The sequence continues at coordinate 985 of DATGUV010000062.1, forward strand.
ATGCAAGCAAAGATTTCACCTTATCTAATGCCTCTTCTTCTGTTTTTGCTTGTAAGTGTGCGTTTCCACTTATGGAGTTATGTATATGTGCTCCACCTAATTCTTCAGAGCTAATAAACTCACCAGTCACCGCTTCAATTACTTTAGGTCCGGTGATGAACATTTGGGACGTTTTCTCCACCATAATGACAAAATCTGTCATTGCCGGAGAATAGACTGCTCCTCCCGCACTTGGACCCATAATAACAGATATTTGTGGGATAACTCCTGAGTAGATCGCATTTCGATAAAACACTTGCCCATATCCATCCAGTGAAGAAACACCTTCTTGAATCCGGGCTCCACCAGAGTCATTGATTCCAATAAAGGGAACGCTATTTTTAGCTGCTAAATCCATAACAGCTGCTATTTTCTTTCCGTGCATTTCTCCTAGTGCTCCACCATACACAGTAAAGTCCTGAGCAAATAAATATACTGGGCGGTCGTTAATTTTCCCATATCCAGTAACGACCCCTTCTCCTCTACCGTTAGCAGTATGCATTCCAAAGTCAGAACTTCTATGTTCGATAAAAGGATTTAATTCAACAAATGTATCCTTATCCAATAAATAGTCAATACGTTCCCTAGCAGTTAGTTTTCCCCGTGCATGTTGGCGTTCAATGCGTTCGTCTCCTCCACCTAATTCAACTTGTCTACGTTTATCATATAATTCATTAATTTTATCAAAGATATCCATTACATTTCTCCCTCATTCGTTTCTTCACACAGTTCTACTAATACTCCATTGGTAGATTTCGGATGAATGAATGCAATGTGACTATTATTTGCGCCTTTCTTAGGTTGTTCATCAATAAGTTGAATGCCCTCTGCTTCCATTTTCTGTAAACGCGCCTCAATATCATCCACTTCAAATGCAATATGATGAACGCCTTCCCCTCTTTTTTCAATAAAAGAAGCAATTGGAGAAGAAGATGAAAGAGGTTCAAGCAATTCAATTCTTGTGTCACCAATTTTTAAAAATGCCACTTTTACTTCTTCTGATACAACTTCTTCTACCTTTTCAAGAGATAGACCTAAGGAGTCTGTATAAAAAGATATTGTTTCATCAATCGTACGTACAGCTATTCCGATATGTGCAATATTTGTCGGGGGAGACAGTGTTTGTTCATCTGGGTGAATCAATTCTTTGATATACTGCGCAAGAGCTTCTGTAGATGCCCCGCTTGTAAATACTTTTTGAATGCCCGCTTCCAGTAGAAATGGAATGTCTTCACTAGGAATAACCCCTCCGCCAATAACAGGTATCTCTCCAGCGTCTTTTTCATGTAGTAATTCAACGATTTTTGGAAATAATGTTCTATGGGCTCCTGATAGAGATGATAAACCAATAACATCAACATCTTCTTGAATGGCTGCTTGTACAATTTGTAAAGGCGATTGCCTAAGGCCTGTATAAATTACTTCCATCCCATGATCCCTTAACGCTTGAGAAATAACTAAAGCACCTCGATCATGTCCATCTAATCCTGGTTTTGCTATAAGTACTCGTATTTTTTTCATTGTAATCCCTACCCTTCGTATTGACCGAAAACATCTCGTAATACATTACTAATTTCCCCGACCGTTGCGTATTTCTTTACAGCATCTAATAGTAGTGGAATTAAGTTTTCATCCTCTGTTTGAGCAGCTTGTTTAATGTCGTTTAAAGCCTCAGAAACATCATTTTCATTACGTTCAGACCGTATTTGTTGAAGAGATTTTACTTGCTCTTCTTCTAAAATAGGATCCACTTTCAATAAATTAGGATTGATTTCTTCTTCTACGTTAAATGCATTTAATCCAACAATGATTTCTTTATTTTTTTCAATTTTTTTCTGTGTTTCATAGGCTTGTTGATGGATTTCACGTTGCATATATCCTTCCTGAACCGCTTGAACAGCTCCACCCATTTCCTCAATTTGATCTAAATATTTATACACGTGCTCTTCCATTTGATCCGTTAGTTTTTCCACAAAATAAGAACCAGCCAAAGGATCAACCGTATTTGCCACTCCACTTTCATGGGCAATAATTTGTTGAGTACGGAGTGCAATCCTTGCAGATTCCTCTGTAGGCAATGATAGCGCCTCATCTCTAGAATTCGTATGCAAGCTTTGTGTACCTCCCATAACAGCTGCTAACGCTTGTAAGGTGACTCGAACAACATTATTGTCTGGTTGTTGAGCAGTAAGAGTTGATCCACCGGTTTGCGTGTGGAAACGCATTTTCCAACTTCTTTCACTTTTTGCTTGGTATCTGTTCTTCATAATATGCGCCCATATTCGTCTTGCTGCTCTAAATTTTGCAATTTCTTCAAAGAAGTCATTGTGTGCATTGAAAAAGAAGGCAAGTCTGGGAGCGAAATCATCTATATCTAAGCCTTTCTCTAATGCTGCATCCACATATGCAATTCCATTGGCAATGGTAAAAGCAGCTTCTTGAACTGCTGATGAACCTGCTTCCCTAATATGGTAGCCAGATATACTAATAGTATTGAATTTTGGAAGGTGTTCACGACAGTATGCAAATACATCTGTGATCAGTCTCATAGATGGTTTTGGTGGATAAATATACGTTCCTCTAGCAATATATTCTTTTAAAATATCATTTTGAATAGTACCTGTTAATTGTTCTTTTGGTACACCTTGTTTTTCTCCTACTGCAATATACATACATAATAATATTGCAGCTGGTGCATTAATAGTCATAGATGTACTTACTTCATCTAATGGAATTTTATTAAATAATACTTCCATATCATGAAGAGAATCAATTGCAACTCCAACTTTTCCAACTTCCCCTTCAGCCATCATGTCGTCACTGTCATATCCTATTTGAGTGGGTAAATCAAAGGCGACAGACAACCCTGTTTGTCCTTGTTCTAACAAATATCTGAAACGTTTATTTGTCTCTTTTGCAGAGCCAAATCCAGCATATTGTCGCATGGTCCATAAGCGACTACGATACATCGTTGGTTGAATACCACGTGTATAAGGAAAAATTCCTGGATATTCTTCAGGACGAAGGTCACGTTCATTTGATTTTGTATATAATTGTTCTACTTGGATATCTGAACTTGTATGAAATTGCTCTTTTCTTTCAGGGAAGCGCTTACTATTTTTTCGGATAAGTTCTTTATACTTTTTCAAGTTCTCTTCGGATTCGTTATTTGATTGCATATCAATTCCTCCGTTTTCATATATTTCATAGTAATAATCGAATATATTACTTGTTCTATTAGATGTTTAAGGATAAAATATAAATAGTAACATCGATTAAAGGGGGATGTACATGTCGAAAAGCCAACAAAACTCATACAAACGAAAGCCTTCTAAGCGCCAGCGAAAAGTAAAAATCGTTATTTACATCATGATTATTGCAATGATTCTTTCCATGGCGACTGCTGGACTTGCTACGTTTATTTAATATGTATACATCTTCGCATTGATATTAGGGATTGTTTGTTTAAAAAAGAGGCTGCTTTTTGCTTAAAGGCAGCCTCTTTCATTTGTTTCTCTAAAATTCTTCGCAATGTTCATCAAATAAGCTTTGTAATTTGTTCATAACATCAATTGCACTAAATCCTTCGATGTCATGACGTCCTAACATGGCTACAAATTTACCATCTTTCATTAATCCAAAAGAAGGTGACGAAGGTGGTTCACCTTCAAAATACGTACGGGCTCTTTCGGTTGCCTCACGATCTTGTCCGGCAAAAACGGTGATTAAATGTGTCGGTCGTTTATCATAATGAATGGCATGCGATGCTGCTGGACGGGCAATACCACCGGCACAACCACATACCGAGTTAATCATGACAAGTGTTGTTCCAGGACGAGCAAAAGCTGCATCTACCTCTTCAGCTGTGCGAGCTTCCTCATATCCAGCATCACGCATATCTTCACGGCCAACGTTAACGACATCTTTCATAAACTGATCATAATCCATCTATCTTTTCATCCCCTAACTATTATGTTTACATGCATAAATGAATTTCATAAAAAGTTAAAACTAACTTTTACAATCAAACATACAATATTGTATGACTTAATAAAACTACTTATTGTATCCACGCAGTATGAAATCCAATGATGAAATTCATTAATATGTCTAGCTTATCAATTAAGACAAGATTTTTCAATGTAAACTACTTCTAAAGAAGCATTCATACGTGATTTAATGCTACATGCATCACGTTTTAAAGGAATGGATTAATAAACAGATAATGTATCTTCATTCATTCCTTCTAACAGCTCTTTTACTCTTGCTAAGAACTTCCCACATACAAGTCCGTCTAAAATACGGTGATCAAGGGATAAAGATAAATTCACCATGTCCCGAGCTGCAAACATATCGTTTATAATTACAGGTCTCTTCACAATGGATTCTACTTGTAGAATAGCAGCTTGCGGATGGTTTATAATGCCCATCGAACTCACTGAGCCAAAGGAACCGGTATTATTTACTGTAAATGTACCACCTGACATGTCTTCTGAAGTTAACTTCCCACTTCTAGCTTTCATAGCTAAATCATAGACATCCCTTGCAATTCCTTTCACACTTTTTTCATCTGCATGTTTAATAACAGGGACAAACAATTGATCATCTTTCGCAACAGCAATCGATAGATTTATATCTTTCCGTTGAATAATTTTATCCTCTGCCCACGTACTATTTAGTTCAGGATATTCTTTTAATGCTTGAGCAACGGCTTTTACAAAAAATGCAAAGTACGTTACATTAAATCCTTCTTTTTCTTTAAATTCTTCTTTAATTTTGTTCCGGTAAGTGACTAAATCCGTCACATCTACTTCAACGGTCATCCATGCATGTGGAATTTCTTGTTTCGCACGAACCATATTTGCTGCGATTGCTTTACGTATACCAGTGACCGGGATTTCTGTATCGCCTACAGAACTCTGGATTGCTGTAGTAGGTGCAGATGTAGCTACCGGAGCTGAAGGTTTTGATGGTTCAGTTGGACGTTCTTGTTTAGCTACACCTTCTTTAATTACTTTTTCAATATCTTTACGAGTAATTCTACCTCCAGCACCTGTACCACTTACTTGAGTTAAGTCGATATCATTCTCTTGAGCTAAACGCATTACTGCAGGTGAAAAACGATTTTTCATTGATTTTCCAGACTCTTTATCATCAACAGATTCAGTCGTTTTGCTTTCAGTCGATTCTTTGGATGGAGTGCTCTCTTCCTTCGTCTCCTCCCCACCACCTTCAACTGTGTCAATTGTACACATGAGATCTCCTACTGCAATTGTTGTTCCTTCCTCAGTGATGATTTCTTTAATCGTACCGGTGTAGGAAGACGGTACTTCAGCATTTACTTTGTCCGTCATAATTTCTGCGATAGGATCATATTTTTGAACGTGATCTCCTACCGATACAAGCCATGTGTTAATCGTTCCTTCCGTGACACTTTCCCCTAATTGAGGCATAGTAATATGTTTTAACGTCATTTTCCAACCCTCCTACATCTTTAAAATTCAGCAAGTTCTTTCATTGCTTTTTCAATTTTATCTGGATTCATCATAAAGTATTTTTCCATTGTTGGTGCATAAGGCATTGCTGGAACATCTGGTCCTGCAAGACGCTGAATAGGCGCATCTAAATCAAATAAACAATGTTCACTAATAATGGCTGCTACTTCACTAATGACACTACCTTCTTTATTGTCTTCCGTTACAAGTAACACTTTCCCTGTCTTTTTAGCTGCTTCAATAATAGATTCTTGATCCAGTGGATATACGGTGCGTAAATCAAGAATATGTGCATCGATTCCTTCTTCAGCAAGTCTCTCAGCTGCTTGTAGGGCAAAGTGAACACATAACCCATACGTAATAACGGTAATATCAGAACCTTCTCGTTTAACGTCTGCTTCTCCAATTGGAATTGTATAATCTTCTTCAGGTACATTTTCTTTTAACAGACGATACGCCCTTTTATGTTCTAAAAATAATACCGGGTCATTATCTCTAATCGCACTTTTTAATAAACCTTTGACATCATATGGTGTAGATGGCATCACAATTTTTAATCCGGGTTGATTCGCGAAAATTGCTTCAATCGATTGTGAGTGGTAAAGCGCTCCGTGAATTCCCCCACCATATGGTGCACGAATTGTAATAGGACATGTCCAATCGTTATTTGAACGATAGCGTATTTTAGCCGCTTCTGATAATATTTGGTTCACTGCTGGCATAATGAAATCAGCAAATTGCATTTCAGCAATCGGTCGTTTCCCGTACATAGCTGCCCCGATACCAACACCTGCAATGGCTGATTCTGCTAGTGGTGTATCAAGAACCCGGGCTTCTCCAAATTGATCATAAAGACCATCTGTTGCTTTAAATACTCCACCTTTTTTACCAACATCTTCTCCTAATACAAATACTTGTTCATCTCGTTCCATTTCTTCTCTAATTGCTGTAGTAACAGCTTGAATATAAGACATTACTGCCATGTTTTCCCCTCCTCACTCTTCATACACATGTAATAAAGCACTTTCTGGTGTAGCATATGCAGCCTCTTCCGCATATTCGGTAGCTTCGTTAACAATGTTCGTAATTTCTGTATTCATTTCTTCTTCTAGTTCCTCAGTTAATACTTCTGCATCACGTAAATATTGAGCAAACATTAAAATGGAATCTTCTTTTTTCATTTCCTCAAGCTCTTCATCCGTACGGTATTGACGATGATCGTCATCACTCGAGTGAGCTGTTAACCGGTGTGTCATAGCCTCAATCAATGTTGGACCTTCTCCTCTTAGGGCTCTATCTCGTGCTTCTTTTACGATTTCATATACTTCTAGTGGATCATTTCCGTTAATCGTATATCCAGGCATACCGTAGCCAATCGCACGGTCTGATACCTTTTCACAGCCTAATTGTTTCCCTACTGGAACAGAAATCGCGTAGCCATTATTCTCTACCATTGTAATGACAGGTAGTTTATGCACTCCTGCAAAATTGAGTCCTTCATGGAAATCTCCTTGGTTAGAGGATCCCTCTCCTAACGTTACAAATGTAGCGAGCTCTTCGTTATCCATCTTAGCTGCAAGTGCAACTCCAACAGCATGTGGTAATTGCGTTGTTACAGGAGACGAACCTGTTAAAATTCGATTTTTCTTTTGTCCAAAATGTCCTGGCATTTGTCTTCCACCTGAATTCGGATCGTCTGCTTTTGCAAAACCAGATAACATAATTTCCTCTGTTGTCATTCCAAAGGCTAATACAACTGCTAAATCTCGATAATATGGTGCGACATAGTCCTTTTCACGATCAAGTGCAAAGGCAGCGCCTACTTGTGCAGCCTCTTGTCCTTGACAAGAAATGACAAAAGGTATTTTACCCGCTCGGTTTAATAACCACATACGCTCATCGATTTTACGTGCAAGAAGCATTGTTTTATACATTTCAATCACTTGGTCATCTGTTAATCCAAGAGAAATGTGTCGCTTTTCTTCCATGTTAACCCCTCCTAAAAACAATTCTAATTTCTGTTATCCATGAATATGTTCGTTCGTCACTGCTAAAGCTGCTTCGCCAACAACTTCAGATAAACTTGGATGAGGATGTACCGTTTGTGTTAATTCCCATGGTGTCGCGTCAAGGACCATAGCTAAACCTGCTTCTGAAATTAATTCAGTTACATGTGGACCCACCATGTGAATTCCTAAAATATCATCATTTTCTTTATTCGCAATAATTTTTGTAAATCCTTCTGTTTGACCATAAACTAGAGCCTTTCCATTCCCTTGAAAAGGAAACTTCCCTATTTCAACGTCAAATCCAGCCTCTTTTGCAGCTTTCTCAGTATATCCAACAGAAGCAACTTCTGGATTGGAATAAATACACGTTGGGATTTGGTTATAGTCTAGTTTTTGCGGTTCTAAATTAGCCATGTGCTCTACAGCGATAACACCTTCCCTTGAAGCAACATGTGCCAACTGTTTGTTTCCAACAATGTCCCCAATGGCGTAAATGTGAGATTCCTTTGTTTGGAAAAATGCGTTTGTTTTAATTGTTCCATTCTCAACCTCTATATCTGTATTGTTTAAGCCAATGGAATCGATATTAGCAACTCTTCCAACAGATACAAGCACCTTTTCAGCCGTAAATTG
>DATGUV010000063.1:0-5120 GCA_035301025.1 Bacillota bacterium
TTGTAGCTTATACAAATGTTTTAAAAGCAAGCAAAAAAGGGTTGCATATACATTAATGAATGTCATAATACGTATTTTATGCCATGTCACGACAACATGTAGCGACATGGCAGGATTTGGTACTTATGAAATCCACTCACATGCAACCCTTTTTGTACGATATTATTTGCCTACATGTTCATCTACTGGTAAGTCAGTAACAATTTTATTTATCCGGTTGTTTTTAGCTCGGATAAAGAACATCACCGTTAGTAAAATCGTTAAGAAAATACTTCCAATAAAAGATGTTTTTAAACTTAAATTAAAGCCAATCTTTTCATTTAAAATGTACACAAATACCATGTAGGAAATAAACACTGCTGGTATGAGAGATACGATAAAGTTTTTATGTTTCACAAATAAATACATCGTTCCAATCCATAATGCAATAGCAGCAGTTGCTTGGTTGGCCCAAGAGAAATAGCGCCATAAAATATTGAAATCAATTTGTGTAAGTAAAATGGATAGTCCGAACAACGGAAGAGCAATTGCTAAACGACGAATCAACTTCTTCTGGTCCACTTTCAAGTAATCCGCAATAATCGATCGTGCTGCTCTAAACGCTGTATCTCCTGAAGTAATTGGTAAAACAATCACTCCCAGTACAGCTAGCGTACCACCAATGGCACCAAGCAATGTTTTAGATACTTCATTTACAACAGCTGAAGGAGTCCCTGAGGCAATCATTTCACTTAACGTTTGTCCATCAAGTAAACTCATTGCTGCTGCAGCCCAAATCATGGCAATAACCGCTTCAGTAATCATCATTCCATAAAACACATATCTTCCTTGTGATTCATTTTGCACGGTTCGAGAAATAATCGGTGATTGAGTCGCATGGAAACCCGATAATGCCCCACATGTGATTGTAAAGAATATAATTGGAATAAATGGAACATTTTCAGGATGCCAGTTTTGCAACGTCATTTCAGGTATGGTGTAATCTGAGAATACGAGCATCACACCGACGCCAACTGTTCCAATAAGTAACAAGGCACCGAAGACCGGATAAAAGCGTCCGATAATTTTATCAATCGGTAAAATCGTTGATAAAAAGTAATAGACAAATATGACACCAATAATAATCCATAATGCAACTTTACCATTCATAACGATTTGTAATAAAGATGCAGGTGTTGTAACAAACACGGTCCCAACAAGCAATAGTAACAATAACGCAAACACGTTTACAATATGCTTCGAAACAGTTCCCAGAAAACGTCCTGCAAGTTCTGGTATGTGTGCACCACGATTTCGAATGGAAATCATCCCCGTTAAATAGTCATGCACCGCCCCTGCAAAAATTGCTCCAACTACAATCCAAATAAAGGCAATTGGACCAAATAATGCACCCATAATCGGGCCAAATATAGGTCCTGTCCCAGCAATGTTTAACAGCTGAATCAGTGCGTTCCGTTGTTTCCCCATCGGCAAATAATCTATATCGTCCCTATTCGTATAGGCAGGTGTTCTACGACTTGGATCAATGCCAAAGATTTTTTCGATAATTTTCCCATATGTAAAATACGCGATGATTAAAAGAATTATAGCACTAAAAAATGTGATCATTCATTTTCCTCCTACTAATGATATCGCTTACATTTCCTTGTATGTAAGTTTTCCACATGTAATTATATCTATCATTGTAGGAGTTTAGGACTTTTCGCCGTAACATGTTCCTAAAAGGGAATGAAATGCTCCCGCATAAGAATAAGAGGTTAAATGTGTAATCGTTCCATTAACCCTTTCGCATAATTACGACTCACAGACACCTTCTCATCGATTCCTTTTAACTCCAGTTCATATGCCCCATTAAACCAAGGGATCATGCGCTTTACGTACGATAAATTCACCAAAAAGCTCCGGTGTGTCCGGTAAAAGGAATACCCCCGCAGTCGTTCTTCGGCTTCCTTCAAGCTTGATTTATACGTATATTCTTCTTGTGTAGTTACAATAACCGATAATTTCCCTTTTGGATAAATATAAGCGATGTCATCTACATCAATATATACAATTTCTTCCGCGTCCTCTATAGCTAATTTCGTCATTGGTTGTTTGCGGGGATGAATATGTTCCACTGTATCTAACGTGCGCAATTTCATAATGGCTTCTTCTAATTGTTCTTCCTTAAATGGTTTTAATAAATAATCAAGTGCATCCACACGAAAAGCCTCTGCTGCAAATTCTGGATAAGCTGTCGTAAAAATAATGTGAGGCTTTTTCTTTAGCTGCTGTAAAGCCTGGGCAATTTCAAGACCGTTTTTCTTCGGCATTTCAATATCTAAAAAAACTACATCTGGAGCATGCTCCAAAACAGAAAAAATACCTTCCTCTCCTCGTTCCACTTCGGCAACAACTTCTATATCTGAATATCGGTTCAATACATACAATAATTCTTCTCGTGCGTACCGTTCATCATCCACGATGACTGCTCGAAACAATAGAATCTCCTCCTTGATCTAATTGAAATGAAACCGTTGTTCCTTCCCCATTTGCACTGGCAATTCGTAATCCAGCGTCCCTGCCAAAATGCATCATCAATCGTCTATTTACATTGTACAAACCAATTCCAGCCCCTTTTTCAGAAGAAGTTTCTCGCTCTAGTAATGTTTGTAGACGGTCGTCTTGAATGCCCTGTCCATTGTCCATCACTTGAATATGAATGATATCTCCCTCTTGTTGAATAGATATTGTTAATGAGCAATCTTGATCTTTGTCTTGAAAACCGTGGGAGATAGCATTTTCCACTAGTGGTTGCAATGTAAATGGTGGTACAGATACATCCATAGCAGCAAAATCAAGTGCATATTGCACGTCTAATCGATCAATAAACCGGGCTTCAACAATTGCAACATACGCTTTCACATGAGCCAATTCTTCCTTTAATGAAATGACTTGCTTGGAAATACCTGTCACGTTTTTTCGAATATACGTAGATAAGTCCCTTAATAAACTTCGGGCTTCCTCAGGATTCGTTCGAATAAGGGAAATAATCACATTCATCGTATTAAATAGAAAATGTGGGTTTACCTGGGCTTGCAAAGCATTAATTTCCGCTTCCTTCGCCAACTGAAAAGTACGTTCTGCTTCCCCTATTTCTAGCTGTTCACTTAACAATTTACTAAGTCCTTGAATCAGTCCTACATGAATGGATCCACTCGATTTTTGTCCACTGGCATACACTTTAAGTGTTCCAATTGTCTCTGTGCCTTCTTTTAATGGAGCGATAATTCCATGATTCCAAACATCCTTTTCCTTATGTACATATGTTTGAATAACGCCTGTTTGCAGGACACTTTTTGTTTCATTTGTTTGTATCAATGGATCCACCTCGTTATGTGCAGGTGTTCGTCCCACTTGGGCAAGAACATGAGTCTTGTTCGTAATTGCAACTGCACTAGCTTTCAGCTCATCATATAAAATATTACAGACAGCTGTTGCAGACATTTTCGTTAATCCTTGCCTCAGGTGTGTAATCGTTTGATCTGCAATGCGCAATGTTTTTTCAGCTTCCATTGCCGTAACTCGTCTTTCATCACCAACAACTGACTGAATAATTAACATAAAAATTGCTGCTCCAAATCCATTCGCAAGAATCATCGGAATTCCAATTACTTCTACTAATGCTAAGGATTTATCAAAAGGTCTTGAAACAAGTAAAATAATTGCCATTTGCAACATTTCAGCGGATGCACCAACAATTAATGCCTTCTTTGGAGTGAGCGGTTTATTTTTTGTATGAAAATACCCAGCGAAAAATCCAGCAATAATGGTTGAAACACCACATGAAATTGCTGTGAAACCACCTAACGTCATCCGGTGAATTCCTGCAATCAGCCCCGCCCCGATTCCAACTCGGTATCCACCAAGAAGACCTGCAATAACAACACCTATCACCCGGTAATTAGCAATCGCTTCTTCCGTCACAACACCTTGAAGAGCAGAATTAAATTGGAGGGTTTCCGTATTTAGTGTAAATCCTAAATAGGTACCAGCAATTCCAAACATGGCAAAAAATACAACTGCCTTTAATTCTTGTTGTTTATTTAACGTATCATCACTCATCATGTTTTTAAAGAAGCTAAAACGGGTTAAAATAAACGCAACAGCAATAATTGTACCGACCCGCTCCAACATAATAAACAACAAATCTGTCATCGAAAGATTCCTCCTCATATGCACATAATGCTAAGTTCATCTACTAAAACTGCACACGAAAGTTTTTAAATGAATGAATCCCTGTACCAAACTTCACGAGCTGGTTCTTGCGTAAATACTTTATCGCAGCTCTTACCTCATCGAATACTACAGGGTCCATTCCTAATGTATAGTGAGATCCAAAAATACGTTTGACATGAGAGATTTTTGTTAGCTTTTCCCATGAGGAAACTACTTCTTCCGGACTTGTAGATGGATAAAAAGCATATACTGGTTTATCAGCGTATAAAAGATCACCTGTGAATACGTATCCATATGTATGGTCATGCAGTGCAATATGTCCTGGAGAATGCCCTGGTGTATGAATTACTTGTATGAGTCTTTCTCCCAACTGGAATATATCTCCGTCTGTTAAGATCCCTGTTGGTTCTCCTTTAAAAGGTGCATATGTTTCTGGTTGAAAATTCTTCGGAGGTGTTTTCCTAAGGTCTCTGCCAACATCTGCACGAATCTGTTGAATCGACAAACCTTGAATACCATTGATGAGCCAATCAGCATCATCTTCATGTACATATATTTTCTCGAATTCTCCATGACTACCAATATGATCCCAATGCACGTGGGTCGTTACAACGCTAATCGGTAAATTGGTCAATTGATCTGTTATACGTTTCATTGAATCGATACCTAACCCTGTATCAATGAGTAGTGCTTTGCTTGTTCCGAGTAATAAAAATGAATGGACACATTCCCAGTGACCATATTCACTAATCGCATATGTAAAGGGATCGATTTGCTCAACCGTAAACCAATCGTCTTGCAGCATACTTCTCACCTCTTATTTTTTATACATCTTTTGAATACTTGTTGCTGTATGTTCTACTATATCCGCTTGTTTCATGAGCGTGCCTATCCCATTTCCA
>DATGUV010000064.1:0-11285 GCA_035301025.1 Bacillota bacterium
GGTTATTTTACTTTTACTAGGGAAGATTTAGTTGCCATGAAACTCCAAAACAGTCATTAAGCCAACCGAACTTTTTACTAAAACCATAATCATCCAACGGCATAAGTGCCTGTCCACCTTCACTCAGTTTTTGATAAAGTAAGTCAATTTCCTTTTCAATTTCACAAGTTACATAAATTGAGAACGATGGTGTAAAAGAAAATTCGTGTTTCACATTACTATCAATACACATGAATTGTTGTCCTTTTAAAGTGAAATTGGCTTGCATAACAGTACCTTCTTCTCCAGATTCATTAGCACCATATCTAATGATATTCGTTATTTCTGAGTCCTCAATAAGTGACGTATAGAATCTCATTGCCTCTTCTGCTTTTCCATCTTGAAACATTAAAAACGGCGTAACTTTTTGCATTACAAATCCTTCCCTTCCAATTTCGTTGTTATATCATTATTTGCGCAAAATCTTCTCTATTGATTTCCACTTTGCTAACTCATCTATAAGCTTATCTAAATAACGAATTTCTTGCATAGTTGATTCCTTGATATTTTCCACCCTCCCCTACAAATCATACCTTTGATTAAAGTCCGTGCTGGATTCATTTGTGGGGCTTCTTCAAAGAAGGTCTCAAAGTTTGTTTTTCCAATTGTGCTTCTAACCCTTCCTGACTGTAACCTGTTAACCACCGGATGATTTCGTCAATTTCCTTTTTTTGTACGTTCTTTATGCTGCCTTTGTAATGTAATGCGGATAGACACTAGCAAAACCCATTGTATAAGGCTTAGTCACGGTATCTCTATGTATCCTCATATAATGATTCCGTTAAATGGCCCGTTGGTGAACACCGATTCTTTATAGGAATTGTATCATAATTACTTTCATAACTTCAGAATAATTAAATACTGTAAGTTGATTCAATCGAATAAGTTCAATCATGTATAAAGTTGTGTAGCAAGCAAGTAATCGCCTGTTCAAACCCAATATTCTCCACTCATTGAAACACCTACAGATGTTGATGTCTAGGTGTTTTTCACTTTTTTCAGCACGCAAATGTAGTTCCTAAATAATTTATTTTATGGTTGGCTTCCAATGTCGTTCTTAGTCCAAATTCACCTAAATAATACGTGGGATTCACGGTATCTTCCTGTAAATCAACAATGACATTTGTTCTACCAGCAGTCCCAGTAATAAATCCTGTATATGAATAAGTGTAGATCATATAATCCCCTGCGAAATATTGCAATGTAACATCCCCTTGGAAACCAAATGCTTTAAAATCTAGTTGCTTTGAAATTTCCCTCTTTTCCAATTCAAAGGATGAATGCATTTTTCGATTATTGACGAAGTAATCTTTCGTTCGCTGTATTCTTTGTTTACCACTTTTCAACTTTTCCTTTCCACCTCGCAAGTAAACAAATTTTCCATCAATGCTCATTCTATCCTTATCATCAACCATTCGGACCTCTTCTTTTTTCTTATCATATACCCCATGTACTCCATTAATTAAAACAAAACGCTCATTTAACGATTCTCCAAACACTAGTTCTTTATAGGATGACAATTTCTGTGATAAAATACTCTGTATATATTCATCTGAAGCAACCGTTATAAAATCGAAAAAGTCCTTCTGCATAAAGTGAAACTTTATTCAGTGGGAGTTTTTATTCATCACCCACTGAATGTTAGTTGAACAGAATCAGGGATTTACGGGCAGTTTATCCTCCACTTATTTTCTTGGTTTCCTCCAAAAATTGAAGTGGGGGTATTATTGCTCGTTAATCCGTGATAAATACATAAAATTCCTCAGAAGTCCCATCATCTGTAAATGAAGCGTACATTAAAAACGATTCATCACTGGCATGAGAAATAAATATACTTGAAATATTTCCCTCAGAAACAGTCAACGATTCAAATAACTTACGTACTGGAAATTGCTTTTTCCCGTGTTCTCTTTCAATATGTATTGTATTTTGATTCTCAATGTTAACTGTCGGAAATCCAATGTCACTTCCATCGATTGGATATTCTTGCATGCTCAATCCAAGTTCTTCCGCTAGATGAAGATGCATCGTGCGTCCCTCAGGATTTTCCGCAGCAGATTGCAAAAACTCTTCTAATCGATGGTTTGGATACGCATAGTATTGTAGGTTTGATGATTCACGTGAAAATCCAGCAAAACAGCTGACATCATCGTCTTCACCCATAGGTATTTGATAGGATTTTAGACTACGTTGTAATAAGAACTGATCTCTAGCCGAGCTCGCTTCTTGTGGGAATCCGACAACAAGATTTGGTTCCGTTTTAAATAGGTTCATTACATATTTACCCCCAAGGAAAAGCATAAGACCTAGGGAAAGAAAAAAGAATAAGATAAAAGGTAATAAAAATAGTTTTTTTAGTTTCATTGGAATCACCTCTGACTAATCACAGGAACTTTTTCTCAAACAAGATACAGACAATTTTCCACCAATTGATGGTTCCTTACACACAGTACCTGTTTATTTTGGCTCATTTCATCTACCATTTTTTTCTCATGACACCATTCACTTCTTCAACAATTTCTAAAATCATTTCTCCTGCTGACTGTTGATTGCTTGAACGTGGGTTCTGGCCACACCATAGTGACATCCACTCAGGGCGACCTTGTTTAGCCGCTTCTCGGCGAATGTCTTGGGTCAATGAGTTTTGTGTCGGGTACTTTGGTAATTCTTTCTCGTATGTTGATAATTTTTTAATAAATTCGTTGTGTATTCCTCTTGCAGGTTTGCCACTAAACACTGACGTTATCACTGGTAAATCTTCTGTGCTATTCAAAATGGCATCTTTGTGATATGTATTGACACCACTTTCGGAACTTGTTACAAAAGCTGTAGCCATTTGTATAGCTTCTGCACCTAATACGAGGGCAGATAACACGCCCCTACCATCCATGATTCCACCGGCTGCAATTACTGGAATGTTCACTTGGTCTACAACTTGGGGAATTAGAGATATTGTTCCAATCATTGTATCTTCAAATGCCCCTAAAAATGTCCCTCGATGTCCACCAGCTTCGCTTCCTTGCACAACGACTAAATCCATTCCACTTTTTTCATTCGCAATCGCTTCTTCTACAGTTGTTGCTGTTCCAATTAACAAAACTTGTTCCTTTTTTAACCGTTGAATAATTTCTTTAGAGGGAAGACCAAACGTGAAACTACATACAGGAACGGATTCTTTTATGATACATTTACTTGTTCTTCAAATAGTGTATCGTTTTGTTTACTAACCTCAGGTTTCACGTGAACACCTAATTCCTCACGATAAGGTCGAAGCCATTCATTCGCTTTCTGCACTTCCTCTTCACATATCACTGGGTTTTCCGGAAAAAATATATTTACTGCAAAAGGCTTATCGGTGAGCTGCTTAGTGTCTTGAATACTTTCCCTCATTTGCCCTGGGCTCATATATCCTGCCCCTACACTTCCTAAAGCACTACTATTTGAGACTGAAGCAACTAATTCTGGTGTAGCAATTCCACCAGCCATTCCCGCTTGTATGATTGGGTATTTGATGTTCAAGATTTCTGTAATATTATTTTTGTTCCACATAGTATACCTACCTCAATTTACATCTTTATGTTTGTTGTGAATCTTTAGTCATCTGAGTGAATTTCATAATTACCAAAACCCGCTATGTCACTACAACATGTAGTTTCGAAAGCTACAACAGAACTACATGCTGTAGTGAAATGGCACAAAATACGTATTATGAAATGCTTTAATCTGATAACATCAATTTCATTCCTTCATGGCTTGCTTGGAATCCTAGTTTTTCATAAAATCGATGTGCGTCGTTACGTTGTTTGTCGGTAGTTAATTGCACCATGCCACAGTCTTCGGATTTTGCGATTGAAATAGCCTCGTTAAACAGTTTTTCTCCCACTCTTTTTCCACGAGCATGGCGATCAACACGGACACCTTCAATCTGGGCCCGTTTCATACCTTGTCTTGCTAAGCCTGGTATGATCGTTAGTTGAAGGCAGCCAATTACTTTTCCTTGTTCAACAGCTACAAGTATGTGGTTTCCACCTTGTGATTCCATCGCCTGAAACGCCTCAAAGTATATTGCCGGTAAGGGATCCTCAAAACATTCTCGATTTGCTCCTAGTTCATCGTCTGCAAGTAAACGGACAATAGAAGGTACATCTTCTTTACGTGCTTTACGAAATTCCATCCATACCCACTCCATTTCTATGATTGTTTAGACCATGATTCTTAAGTGTATATTTTGTACCTTAGTATTCTTGCAAAAGGATTTACTCTTTTGCTTGAATCATTTCGATTCTGTTTCCAAAAGGATCTCTACATTCAAATCGATCAAATCCTGGAATAGGAATCCCTTCCTTTATTTCTAGTTCATGTTGATTGAATAGATTCTTCCAATAGGTTAAATCATCAACTAAATAAGCTAGATGAGCCTTTGTTGTTCGTCGATCAAATCCATCTTCTATTCCTACATGAACGGACTGATTCCCAACTTTTAACCAAAAACCTCCACGACCTTTGAGTGATTCAGGCTTTTCGATTTCCTCTAAACCTAATAACTTACAATAAAATTGTTTCCCTTCTTCTTCAGCACCAGTTGGTATCGTAATCTGGGCATGATGCAATCCAAGAATCATATGACACCTCCTATTTTCATGTACCATACGTATACTACATTAAGGTTTGACTTAAAAGCCTAATTGATAATACATCATAATCGTTGACTACCTATAATCACTTTATTGGTACCCACACTTCTCAAGCACCCCCACCTCCCAGTCATTCATCATCTGCAGTACATAGATGAAAAACGCTGTACTTCCCTAAAAAAGTACAGCGTTTGATAAATGAATATATACATACGTATAGTGGAAGTGTTTAGTACACCCGCTCTACGTTATACCCTTCCTCTTCCAACAAAGTCCGGATGTGTGGATCTAATACTAAATGTGCAGTTCCAACGATGACGAAATATGTTTTGCCTTTCTCGTCTTCTAAAAATCCTTCAATTTTCTCAGCCATGTTGACGTTCCGATCGTCATTTAATGCAACCATATATTCTTCATATTCTTCGTCTGTTTCCTCTTCTTCAGGGAACAACATATCAAGAAGCGCATCTTCATCCCCGTCTAAATATACGACGAATAATTCTTTCATCATTTCTCCAAACGCATCAATTGTATCTAATGTTTCTTCCAATTGACGTTCTTGAAACGCGTCCGACTGACCTGACAACACTTCCAGTTGTTCGGCAGCTGTCTCTAATTCAATAATTTCTTTGTTATCTTCTTTTGCTCGCTCCAGGAAATACATATCTACTCCATGCATGTAATCTAACTCTTCTGCAACGAGTTGCGTAATAAGGCTTTCAAGCATCCATGGTTTAAAGGTCTCAACGATTTCCATTGGGAGATTGTACTCTGAAAATACCTCTTCTAATTTAGCATATACTTCCTCAGATACGTGGTCTTCAATCGTCGTTCCATCCATATACATTCCCATCTTTACTGACAACTCCATGTCTTCCATTAAGTCAGCATCGGCAATATCTACTTCAGGCACAACGATATCAGCTTCTTCATATGCTTGTTCTATTTTTTCATTGAAGGGGTAAAAATCTTCCGTACCTAAATGAACGGTTCCTTGTAAATATACGGTCGTGTCTCCATTATCAACACGCCATAAGAAACCACCTTTACCACTTTCAATTTCGCCGTCAGCCACTTGTTCTTTCTCATTTTCTTTTTCACCAAGATCTTCATCTACTTTTTCTTCATCTTCCTGCTCGGTAGTGTCTGTAGGTTCTTCCGTTTCTGCAGAATCCTTATCTTGACAAGCCGTTAACATCATTGATAAAAGAAAAAGAATAACAATCCGTCTCATATACTTCATTCGAGTAGGCTCCTTTTTTATAATGTAACAATAATAATTCCATCTCATATATAGTTTAATGATTCCACTATGGAAAGTAAATCATACTTTTGCTTTAGATTTACGATATCCATAAAAAAACGTTCTATGAATACGTATAAAATTCTATTTTTGATCCATGAACACCTATTTTCAAAAAGTTACACAATTCTATGGCATTCTAAATGCTTATATGATAATATGTTCATATATAGGAGGTTCG
The DNA here is from genome assembly GCA_035301025.1 of Bacillota bacterium. Lineage (GTDB taxonomy): Bacteria > Bacillota > Bacilli > Bacillales > Amphibacillaceae > CALAMD01. The sequence goes on from DATGUV010000064.1 coordinate 6,158, forward strand.
GTAACAATGATTGAAGAAAATATGGATCCAGTTGATGAACAAACGGATTATGATTTAGATGAAGAAACGTTATTTATCGTATCTCAAACGTTTAAAGCTCTTGGAGATCCAACTCGAATCCGCATCTTACATCTGTTGTATCAAAAAGAATGTTCGGTGAATGAAATTGCTGAAACCCTTGATTTAGGCCAGTCTACTGTTTCCCATCAATTACGTTTTTTGAAAAACTTACGGTTAGTGAAAAACAGGCGTGCAGGTACGACCATGCATTATTCTCATGATGATGACCACGTATTAAATATATTAGAACAAACCATTGCACACGCACGTCATAGTTAGTGAAAGGAGATGTAACATATGCACACAACGAAACAACATTCATCTGGTCATGATCATAGTCATGACGGTAATCTAGAAATGATTTTATTTTTTGCTGGGTTAGTCGCTTTTTTTGTTGCACTGTTTATTTCTGCTGAACCGTATAAAACAATCTTTTTCCTTCTTTCATTAATATTAGCTGGATACCATATTATTATTGAAGGATTTATTGATTCCTATCGTCAAACGGTTCAAAAGAAAAAGTTCACACCTAATATTCACATTTTAATGACCTTAGCTGCAATAGGTGCTGCCATTATTGGTGAGTATATGGAAGCTTCCCTGTTAATTCTTATTTTTGCAGCTGCCCACTTTTTAGAGCATTATGCACAAGATAAAAGTAATAAAGAAATTACAAACTTAATGAAAATCACCCCTACGACAGCCCGTCGAATGAAGGAGAACGGCGAAATTGAAATTGTTGATGTCCATGCATTACAAATAGGTGATAAAGTATCTATTTTGAATGGTGATCAAATTCCTACAGACGGGACCGTGCTATCGGGAACAAGTGCAGTGGACCAATCTTCCATTACAGGCGAAAGTATTCCTGTTGAAAAAAATGAAGGTGACGAATTGTTTGGTAGTACAATCAATGGCTCTGGTACATTAGTTATGGAAGTAACTAAAGACAGCTCTGAAACAGTCATTGCGAAAATTATTGCACTTGTGAGCCAAACTCAACAGAACATTTCTAAAACAGCAGCTTTGATTAAAAAGATTGAACCTATTTATGTCAACATCGTTTTAGTATTAACACCTATTTTCTTTTTGGTCGGTTTATATGTATTTCAATGGACCACATATGATAGTTTTTATCGTACGATGGTATTTTTAATTGCTACTTCGCCTTGTGCATTAGCCGTTACTGATATTCCGGCAACTTTATCCGCCATTAGTAATTTGGCTAAACGAGGTGTGCTGTTTAAAGGTGGATCATACTTGTCCAACTTGTCCGATGTCTCAGCCATTGCATTTGATAAAACGGGTACATTAACAACTGGAAAGCCGGTAGTCACAGAAGTATATTTTGGTGATGAGGTTGCTGAAGAACAACAACTGGCCTATGAACAAATCATTGTTTCCATGGAGGGGCAATCAAACCACCCATTGGCACAGGCCATATTAATGCACTTTGATCATATTACTCCTGCCGAACTTGAGGTGGAGAATGTGTTAGGCGTAGGGATTATCGCTATGGACGAGGATGTTGAATATAAAATTGGAAAACCAACTTCCTATAATATCATTCCTGAAGACATTCAAAAGCAAACAGAAGTGTTCGAACATGAAGGCAAGACCGTTGTGTACTTTGGATCTGAAGAAAAAGTCTTAGCGCTTATCGCCATTCAAGACGTACCTAAAGAAACTTCTAAAGCAGCCATTCAATATTTCCAAGAAGAGGATATTCATACAGTCATGCTTACAGGAGATGCAGAACGTACGGGGCAAGCAATTGGTCGTCAATTAAACATTGGAGAAGTGCGCGGAAATATTATGCCCGATGAAAAAGCAGCTATGTTAACCGAGCTCAAAAAAGAATATCCAGTGATGGCAATGGTTGGTGATGGGGTTAATGACGCACCAGCCCTTGTAACAGCAGACATCGGTGTAGCTATGGGTGAAGGAACAGATATTGCAATTGACGTGGCAGATGCTGTATTAATGAAAAATGACCTGTCAAAATTCGCATACACACATAAACTTGCGAAAAAGTTACGAAAGATCGTTTGGCAAAATATTTTCATCGCCTTAGCTGTTGTAATTGGTCTTGTAACCGTAAATATGTTCGGTAAAATGAACATGACCTCTGCCGTTATTTTTCACGAAGGAAGTACAATAGTCGTTATATTTAATGGACTTAGGTTATTAAAAGGTATAGAGGATTAATCAAATGCCCCTGCATCTCTAAAGAATGCAGGGGCATGATTTTTTTCATTTAATCAGCTGTTTGCATATATGTTAGTGACACTTTTAAATTTGCATTCTTTTCACGAATATCATCTAACATATCTTTATCTTTTGTTTCATTTTTTGCCCGAATAGAGTACGTATATAATATCATTGTTCCTAAATTCGTTGTCTCTACTTGGCGTAAATTATGAGCTTCTGTATAACGTTCAAACACGTCATCTAACATATTCTCATGGTTTAAGTTTTCCGGTACAGTAACTTTAAGCATTTGTGTATCTTTACCTTTGCCATATTGAACTTTAAACAATACATAAAATAGTAAACTAGCAAACAATGTTAAGGCAACCGCAAGATCAAATTGGTACAACCCACATGTCATTCCTACACATAAACCGAAGAAAATATAGGCAATATCTTTCGCATTTGTTACCGCACTTCTAAAGCGAATCAATGAAAAAATCGCAAATAATCCAAACGCAACCCCAGCATTGTCACTAATCACATTCATCACGACTGATACAATAACACTCATCATAATGATTGTATGCACGAAAGATTGTGAGTATCGCTCACCTGAGAATGTCAGTTGATACACCTTCGTAATAATTAAACTAAGAATCGTTGCACTTACCATCGCCACAATAACCATTAACATATTCGAATCAATGTCATTTCCAAATTCAAAAATCTCCAAAATCCCATCCATGTTAAACCGCTCCTTTTATTGTAATGTGTTCTTTAATAGCATGACTTCCTAATTCTTCTTGCTTCAATAGTTCTAAACTTGTACAAAATTTTGATGCTCCACGCTGCTCACAATTTAAATCTTGTAAAATACGAGTCAACCACAAGGGCACACTATCATTTACTTTCACTTCTAAAACAACTAGATTCTCATCAATAAAATTCATTCCATATGGTCCATGTTCAAGAGCTAAATCACCATTTCGACACTTTAAATTCAAATCAAATGTTACTCGTAATTGATCATCATTGATTCCGTGAAATGCGTGTCGGTCGTAACTTACAATCATTTCAGGTTGTAAATTAAATAAATTTTTAAAATGATCAATTTCATGTAAGACTTGCTTGTTAGATGTCTCTATTTCATCTAACGAATGAACATAGTCAGCATTCAGGTACCGATAAGCTTCCGCTAAAGGTAAAATCATTCTTCGTTTATTCACTACTTTTTTATGTTTCTGTTTCACTTCAAAAAATGCTTCCCCGTGAATGTCTGTGTCGTCGTACACCCGCAAACGTAATTTTTGTCTGAAGCGTAATTTGTTTTTCGTCTCAAAGTAAATCTTATGATCAGGACTTTCAAAATATAGGCTTGTGATCGTATACTTCCCTTCCTGCCCATTTTTATCTGGACGCATGTACGGGGACATACGAAACACTAATTCTTCATATTGCTCTGTTGTAATTAAATATTTTTGTTCTCTTCTTCTAAAAATTTCTATTGCCATGTTCGATCCGCCTCCTAATCTGTTGACTTCATGTTAAATGCTGGAAATGAGATATATCTGTGAAGAGGATTAGAAATTCATGAGAGTGCAGTAATATAACAGATTAAAGTATTGAAGAGTTATGTTTTGAATAGATATATACTAGAAAAAAAGCGAGTAATACACACTTTTAAGTGTGTATTACTCGTTGTTATGTTCGACTGGATATGAAATTAGAAAGATTACAATGGAATCAATGAGTATAATTTGTGCATAAATGCTCCATTTTAATCCTATAAATTCTGGCTTTCATTTGTATGGTCCTCTATCTTTTGTTGAAAATGCTCAAACCTTTGAACAATGACATCGTAATATTGTTTTGTTTTAAAACGTTCTAAATCTCCTACAACATAAAATTCTTTCTTTGCTCGAGTTACTGCAACATTTAATAAGTTTGGTTTTATACAAGACCAATTGGCAGCACCGTCTGTTGAGGAATCTGTTCCTGTAACAAAATAAACAATATCCGCTTCTTTTCCTTGAAATGTATGAACCGTTCCAATAGACCTACTTGACCATTTTTGAATTCCTTCAATTTTTTTACTTAAATGCTTATTCACAAGTCCAATCAGTGCACTTCTAACAGCTGTAAATGGTGTAATTACAAATATACTTGGCTTTTCCCCTTTTTCTACTTCCTTAAAATGACGCTCAATTTCCTTTAAAATAAATTCACCATGTTCTTTAACATATTGTGCTTGGTATGCACGTCCATCTTTATCATGCCATTTCCCCTTACCAATCTTATCGACTGCTAAAACCATTTTATTTTCATAAGCAATTTCGTTTGATATTGAAAACATTGGCTCAATACAACGTCGGTGTACCCAAAGTGGAATACCAATTCTTTTTTTATTTCCTTCTCCTTTATATGTACCAATTGGATTGGCGTAATCTGCCATCGTTTGCACAGATGCAGTTGACCCAATGTAATGTTCAGATACATTAAATATTTTTCGTATATCAGATAAAATCGTCTCATCTAACGTCACAACTGGTTCAATTTGGATAGGGTCTCCTACAATTATTGCCCGTTTAGATCGCCATAGTGCACCAGCAGCTTGTTGTGGGCTTGCCTGACCCGCTTCATCAATAAATAAGTAATCAATAAAGTCTTTTCCAATTCCACGATACATCGATCCAAAACTAGCAAACGTCGTACTCATCACTGGGAAAATTAGGTGTAAAGTTTTCCACATACGTTCTACGTTCTTTTTGTTTTCTTCAATATTTAAATTGATAGATTGTAAATTTTGTAACATGGAAATAAACACTTTTAAATATTTGTTATTTTTTTGTAAAAATACTTTATGCACCTGTAATGC
>DATGUV010000065.1:0-15566 GCA_035301025.1 Bacillota bacterium
GAACGAAGGAATTGCACCCTTTTTCTTCGGTGCTAGTCCATCTCGATAATCTTTTGCTTGTTGCAAGTAGTGGACCATTGATTGTTTATTGTTGTAATTCAACACATTTTTCAACCCTTGCATCTCTACAATCCACTCATCTAGCAATTGAATCATTTTAAAGCGGTTATGGTAAAAGATATCTTGCCACATTTTTGGATTACTCGATGCTATCCGTGTGATATCTCTAAATCCTCCGGCAGCTAACTCTGGTAGAAATGCATGCATATTTTCCCATTTTTTCGCCTGATGGACTAAAGAAGATGCGATTAAGTGTGGAAAATGTGAGACTACACTTGTCATTTCATCATGTTCTTCTGGATTTAAAATAATAAAGCGACTATTTGTCTTCGCATATACATTTTTCAATGTGTCTATTTTTGTTTCTGCATCCTTTGTTGTAGGAATTAAAACAAACATTGCATTCTCAAATAAGTAATCTTTTGCTGCTTCAATCCCTGTTTTATGTGAACCAGCCATTGGATGACCACCGATAAATGTAATCTTGTCATTTGTAAACTGTGTTGCTTCTTGGATGATTGTTCCTTTAACTGAGGCAACATCTGTAACAATAACATCATGATCAAAAGAAACTGTATCAAGTTGTTTCATGAGTTGAATCGTTGTAGAAATAGGCGTTGCTAAAATAATAACATGCGCATGTGTAACATCTTCCAAAAAGTCATCACTTATTTCATCAATGATTTTGTTTTCTTTTGCATATGTACACGTATCCTCATCTGTGTCATAACCAATTAACGTATACTCTCCTGTTTGTTGTATAGCTTTTGCGATAGAACCACCGATGAGTCCTAACCCAGCAATGATGACTGTTTGTTTCATTGTATGATCTCCTCGTTCTTTTATTGCTCAAATTGTTCAATTATTTTTTGTAAGTCTTCCATATCTTCCTTACGCCCAATGGATATACGAATAGTATTTGGAAATCCTAACAGTTCTCCTGGACGAACGATAAATCCATGCTTGATTAAATATGTAAACATCTCTGTTCCACTAATAGGTGTATTCACAAGTAAAAAGTTTGTCTCACTCGGATAGTATGTCCATCCAATGGAATCTAAAAAAGCTTCAAAAGACATACGTACCTCCCGATTTTTTTCAACAACCTCTTGTAAAAATTCTTCATCTTCTAAAGCAATCGCTGCTGCTTTTTGTGCAATAGCGTTCGTGTTAAACGGCCCGCGTACGATGTCTAATTTTTGAATGACATCAGGATGCCCAATTCCGTAAGCAACTCGAATACCAGCTAATCCATAAGCTTTAGATAATGTTCTTAAAATCAGTAAATTTGGATATGTATCAATTAGTGGAATAGCGTGTAAATCATGGTCTTTGTCCATAAACTCATAATACGCCTCATCTAAAATTACAAGCACATGTTTAGGGCAAGCATCCATAAACGTAATGAATTCATCTCTTGAAACAACTGTTCCAGATGGATTATTTGGATTACAAATCCAAGCGATTTTAGTTTGATCATGTATTGTTTCGAGCATTCCATGTAAGTCATGTACACCATCAACCGTTTCCACTTCATCCATCTGCGTGTTTTCAATGACCGCATTATGCTTATACTGTGAAAATGTAGGTGTCGCCATAACTGTATGATCTCCAGAAGTTAAAAATCCACGGGTAATTAATTGAATGAGTTCATCAGAACCACTTCCAAATACGAGTTGTTCTTTGGAAACGTTATATTTTTCAGTAACAATATCCCGTAAATCAGACACATATCCATCTGGATAAATATGTAGTTGTTCTAGGACTTCCATAACACCTTCCTTAACTTTTGATGAAGCACCGTAAGGATTCTCATTGGAGGCAAGTTTAATCACTTTAGATAACCCATATTCTTTTTTTATTTCTTCTGTTTGCTTCCCTTGTTGATACGGAGATAGTTGGGCAAGTTCCTTTTTAGCTTGAATCATCTTAATCTTCCTCCTGAATAAGGTCTGGTCGTAACTGAATTGCCTCATTTTGAAAGACGTGTTCTACTTCGTGTTGTTCTAAATTCGTATGAGTTACCATCATGACTCTGATGCATTTTGGTAGGCTGTTTTGCACAGGAACTTCTCTCATACACATAACAGGTACAAACGTCCAATGATCAAATTCACGTAATGCTTTTGCCGGAAAAACTGCATCTATTTCTTCGGTAACAGAAATAAAAACGTGGGATACATCTTCTGGTTTCACATTATTACGTGTAATCATTTCTTCTAATAGACGTTTCGTACATGTGAGGATATCTTTTTCTGTATTTTCTTGGATTGTTGTTGCACCTCTAATACCTCTTGTTACCATGTATGCATCTCCTCTATAAATTCATTCAGTAAACTCGTTAGTTGTGTAGGCGTAAGCCCAACTGTTGAGGGCTTCCCTATTTCTTTTAGTAACACCATATGTATGTGATCTTTATGAACTTTTTTATCTTTTTTCATTAACTCAATATAATTCGGGATGCGCTTAGCATCTATACGAATAGGATATTTATTTTGAATAAACCATTGGTAAAGAGATTGCAACGGTAATGCATTTGAAAAAGTTTTTTCACTTACATATAAACTAAACAATAGCCCAATTGCAACAGCTTCACCGTGTGTTAATGTACCATATCCAGCATCTGCTTCTATGGCGTGTCCGAGTGTATGTCCTAAATTTAAAAATGCTCGTACTCCAGATTCACGTTCATCTTCTTCAACGATCCGTGCTTTAATTTCAATTCCTTTTTGGATAAACGGAATAAAATCTTTCGTTGAACAATTCGTCAATGGGCGGGCAATCATTTCTTCAAATAAAGATTGATGATCAATTAATGCTTCTTTAATTATCTCTGTATAGCCAGAGCGAATTTCGTGTGGAGGTAAAGATTTTAATAGGGCCACATCATACACGACTGCCTTTGGTGCATAAAAATGACCAATCAAGTTCTTTCCTAACGGATGATTGATAGCAACTTTTCCACCGACACTACTATCATGAGCTAAAATCGTCGTTGGAACTTGAATATAGTCAATTCCCCGTAATAATGTAGACGCAACAAATCCGGCGATATCACCTACAACTCCTCCGCCAAAAGCAATAATGAGGCCTTTACGGTCGATGCCTTCTGATAGTGCTTTTGTAAGCAGATCATAATATTGCTCAAATGATTTGGATTGCTCTCCACTTGGAATAATTACTTGAGAAACACGATTATGAGGAATAGATGCTATAAATGAATCTCCATAATGTTTATAGACATGCTCATCTGTGATTACAAACACAGATGAGTATGCATCTATTTCAACGTATTTCTCAAGTTGACAATGAATATTTTCTCCGATTGTTACATCATAAGAATGTGTAGATGCTTGAACGTGAATAGTTTTCAATTAAAAACACCTAATTTCTTCTCGGTATGCCTCCACAGCTTCTTTTAACTGAGGGAAGTGGTCACTAGAAAATTGTTCCGTAATTGCTTTTGCTAACTCAAAAGCTACAACGTGTTCCATTACAACTGCTGCTGCTGGAACTGCACAAGAATCTGATCGTTCAATACTTGCATTAAATGGTTCTTTTGTTTCAATATCAACACTTTGAAGAGGTTTATATAGAGTTGGAATAGGTTTCATAACACCTTTAACTACAATTGGCATCCCTGTGGTCATACCGCCTTCAAAACCACCAAGGCGATTTGTGCGTCTCGTATAACCATCTTCTTCGTTCCACAAAATTTCATCATGAACTTCACTACCGTTTTTACGAGCAGCTTCAAATCCTATCCCAAATTCTACACCTTTAAATGCGTTGATACTTAAAACACTTCCACCAATTCGAGCGTCTAGTTTACGGTCGTATTGTACATACGAACCAATTCCTGCAGGCATTCCCTCTACATACACTTCAACTACTCCACCAATAGAATCTCCATCTTCTTTTGCTTGGTCAATCGCATCCATCATTTCTTGCTCCACCTCAGGATCAAGTGTACGAACTGTTGATTTTTCCGAAATTTCGCGTCGTTCTTTAACAGATAATGTGTTGTCCTCTGCTGCTTTGATACCAGCAATTTCACGCACGTAAGCTGTAATTTCAATTCCTAAGTGACGCAAAAGTGTTTTAGCAACAGCTCCAGCTGCTACACGAACAGTCGTTTCTCTCGCAGAGGACCTCTCTAACACATTACGCATATCACGATGTCCATATTTAAGTGCACCATTTAAATCAGCATGTCCTGGACGTGGGCGGGAAATTACTCTTCTAATTTTTTTATCTTCTTCGACAGGGTCTTCTCCCATAATTTTTGTCCAATGTTTAAAGTCATCATTATGTACAACAAGTGCAATTGGAGACCCTAGGGTGTATCCATGACGTACTCCACTCGTTATATCCACAAGGTCTTTCTCGATTTGCATTCTTCTTCCACGACCATGCCCTTTTTGTCGTTCAAGTAATGAATGGTTGATGTCTTCTTGAAGCAATGGCATACGTGCTGGTACACCTTCAATAATTGTCGTTAGTTGTTTTCCATGTGATTCTCCTGCTGTTAAGTAGCGCATTTTATTTCCTCCAATTTATACATCATATTTGTTTGTAACATTCATCCACTGCTATATATAACAATGGAATTCATAGCTTTCTACAATTGAAGAATGATAACATGTAGCTAAAATAAACGCATAACAAGATGTACATACTTCAAATACACTCTTTCAAAATGATTCTATAACATGTGTCCATGTATAGTATTATGAATTTCATCCTACGTATTTTGTGCGATCTCACCATGATATGTAGTTCCATTAAGGCGCTTGAAACTACATGTGGTAGTGAACTAGCCATGTTTGGTCATTATGGAATTCTTTCAGTTAAATGATCATTTTAAATACATATTAATCGTTTTTATGTATGTGCATTTGTGAATGAATTTCATATGAAACCATATGAGCGCAATCTATTTAAACCATAGTTATGAATGGGGATGTTTGTTAAATAGTCATTCAGATACGTATGTTTTATGAAATACATTAAGATGTATATATTCTGTTAATTATATATACTTTTATGTAAATATGCAAAGGCAACACAATTAAAAGAACACTTCTAACAATGATTAGAAGTGTCTTATTTTTTTTGGTAGTAAAATGTATCCATTAATGACAAGTTATATTCAGCTGGATTAAATATTTGTTCCGTACTTCCTACAAAAAGCACGCCATTTTGTTTGAGTGATGTACTAAAGTCACGATAAATATGATCTTTTGCTTCATCTGTAAAATAAATCAATACATTTCGACAGATGATTAAATGAACATTATGTGGATACGGATCTGCAAGTAGATTATGTTTTTTAAAGGAGACCATTCGTTTAATGCTTGAATCAATATGATACAACCCTTTTTCCTCTGTAAAGTATCTCTTTTTCAAGATGATTGGTAGGTCTTTTAAAGCATATTTTTGGTAAATACCTACTTTTGCTTTCTCAAGTGCACCTTCATCAATATCTGTAGCCATAATTCGAATATTTGCTTCAGGAAAATATGTATCGATCATCATTGCTACACTGTATGGTTCTTCTCCTGTAGAACATGCCGCACTCCAAATCGTTAATGTTTCATGCTCATGTTGACTCATGATGATAGGAAAAATCGTTTGATGAAGAACTTCCCATCGTTTAGGGTTTCTGTAAAATTCTGAAACGTTAATCGTTATTCGATCAACAAACTCATGTAATAAATCTTTATCCTTTTCCATTGCTTTAAAATAACGAACAAAATTTGTAAACCCTTTTTGATTTCGTAAAGAAGTTAACCGTCGTTTCATTTGTGTTTCTTTATATAAATCTAAATCAACACCGATTGTTCGTTTAATGAGCGGTTTAAAAGCGCTGTAGTCATCCCCCATGGTTCTCACACTTCTTTCTATATACAGAGAAACGTCCTTATATGTGAAGACGTCGTAACTTCACCATATAAGTTTATATATTCTATATAAAACGCCTCTCGTTTCCGGAGGCGTTTTGATTAGTAAATCCAAGTATCATCTTGTTTTGTATAAGATAAGAGCTCTTCTTCTTTAAAGAAAAGGTTAATTTCTCTCTCAGCACTTTCTGATGAATCTGAACCGTGGATGATATTTTTTCCTACTGTAACACCGTGATCACCACGAATTGTTCCTGGTGCAGCTTCTTGTGGGTTTGTTGCTCCCATCATCGTACGAGCAGTTTTAATAACATCTTCACCTTCCCACACCATTGCAAATACAGGTCCAGAAGTAATAAAATCAACTAATTCGCCAAAGAAAGGACGCTCTTTATGCTCACCATAGTGTGTCTCAGCAAGATCATTTGAAATCTGCATCAGTTTTGAACCTACAAGTGTAAAGCCTTTGTCTTCAAAACGTTGAACAATACTTCCAACTAAATTACGTTGAACTCCATCAGGTTTAACCATTAAAAATGTTTTTTCCATTTTTACACCTCATTTTATGTACTTGAATGAAAATCTTGCTTCGTATGCTTACTTATTACATTTCTAACTTTCTTAAAGAATGCGTGATAACTTTTGAAGCTACGAATACGTTAGATTTCATTCATTTAAAATATGAACCGATAAAAGTTTAACAAACTTTACGATAAATAACAATTAAGAACGTCTTGTTCCAATATATGTAGCAATATTATGCAATGTTTTCTTTGCTCGTGATATTGGAATATCTTCTAGAGCTTCTAATGCCCTGGACAAATACCTTTCGCTTATACGATAAGATTCCTCGATGGCATTTGATTCATGTAATGCTAATAAAATAGGTTCAATATGAGCTTGCATTTCTTCTTCACTTGTACAATGTGTTCGAAGGAGTTCTGCGAAAGCTGGGTCTTTTTTTGCGAAAAAGACTGGGAGTGTAATATTGCCTTGCACTAAATCATTACCGGTTGGTTTCCCTAGCTCTTTTTCAGTGGCAGTAAAATCTAAAATGTCATCAATGATTTGATAAGACATACCAATACAGTATCCATATGTATACATCTTTTTCACAATGGCATCAGACATGCCTCCGATAATAGCACCTAATTGACAACTTGTAGCTATGAGTAGAGCTGTTTTACGCTTAATTCTCTTGAAATATGTATGAATCGGTTGGTCAATGTTATATTGATCCTTTATTTGTTCAATCTCCCCTACACAAACATCTACTAATGTCTTTGATAAGATTGCATGTACGCGAGGATCTTCAACTTGGGAGATTTGTTCCAAAGAACGCGCTAAAATATAGTCTCCAGTATACATAGCAACTTTATTTCCATACGTTTTTTTAATCGTTGGTTTGCCACGTCTTAATTCAGAGTCATCAATCACATCATCATGAACCAGCGTTGCCATATGGATCAACTCAAGAGTTGTTGCTACTTCGACTACTTTTTGCATATCAGAATTCCCTAGTTGACTAGCTAACAAAACAAAAACGGGACGTATACGTTTCCCGCCAGCCTCTAATAATTGGATTGATGCCTCCCTTAATATGGGATGTTCAGCCTGAATGGCCTCTTTAAGGGCATTTTCTATTACTATTAAATCTTTTTTTAAAAAACCATATGCCTTCGCTAATTTCATGCCTGTCACCTTTATTATAAAATCAGAATTTTAATCAATTTATTTAATACCTAAATGCATTGCAGCGACTCCGCCAGTATAGCTTTTCACTTGAATGTGTTTAAATCCAGCTTCTTCAAACATTTTTTTAAGTTCCTTTTTATTCGGAAAGTCTTTTGCGGATTCATGAAGCCATGCATATTCCTCATAGCTTTTTGCAAGTAATCGTCCTAATAGAGGCATGATAAATCGGAAATAAAAATAATACAATTGTCTATATCCAATTAACGTAGGTTGAGAAGTTTCTAAACAAACTGCCTTCCCGCCAGGCTTTAAGACTCTATGCATTTCTTTTAATACGGTCATGTAGTCTGGAACATTCCGCAAACCAAAACCGATTGTCACATAATCAAATGTATTCTCCTCATAAGGAAGCTCCATTGCGTTTCCCTGAATGAATTGCAATGGTATATTTGACTCTGTAGCATTTAGTTTGTCCTTTGCAACTGATAACATGTTTTGACTAAAATCCAGACCAACAACATTGCCTTCACTGCCGACTTCATTCGCAAGAGCAAAAGACCAATCACCAGTTCCACAACATACATCAAGCGCACTTGCGCCTTTAGCGACGTCCATCCTCTTCATCACATTTTTTCTCCAAGCTTTATGGCGTTGAAAAGATATGACAGAATTCATTGTATCGTAGTTCTCATATATATTTTCAAACACAGCATGTACTCGTTCTTCCTTCGATTTCTCTGACATGTGTTTACCCTTCCTCTGCTGTAGATATATCATATACATAATTGTTTAGGTAGCGTTGAATAACCTGTTTTAAAGGTGTAGGTAATGTACGTATAGCTCCTAATTGTGCTTCTATTTCTTGTACGTGTTCATGAATATATTTGTTCAATAATTCTTGTTTGTTTTCTCTGAAATATATGTCATGTTGGTCGATATAACGATTCATTAACAAACCATCTCGATCCAACTCTTGCATAAGAAAATGAAGACGAGTAACCCTATCAATCATATATGAAACAGAGGATTGGAATAAGTGATTCGAAACACGAGTCATAATGGTCGTGTGTATGTCTATTAATAAATCTATTAGTTCTTTTGTGTTTTTGTATTCAGAATAGTATAATTGCATCTTTTTTTCATTTACTGCTTGAATTCCTTTAGCAAGACAATCAACCATTTGTACATCTTTTATTTCTGAAAGCAATAGATAATATAAACCACTATAATAATCTCCAGCTAAGACAAGAAGTTGTTTTTCTTTCTTTTGTTCATCTGTTAACAAATAGTCTTCTTCATTTCGAACAAGCTCATGAGCACTTAAAGCAGTTTGCACTAAAATAGTTGCCATAATATGTTCTTGAAATTGTTTTTCATTGCTACTTGATCCATAGTATAGAAATTCTAGTGTTACATCATCTATAGGAGGACGCTGTACATATATATCAACATATTTGTGATTCATTTTATTTTCTATCTGCTGTTTAAATTGTTTCAATTCCCTACTTAACATAGACAAAACAATCACCCAATCCTTCCATTCTCCGAAGATATCTCTTCATAAAGGTTCTATCAAATGTACATGCAAAAAAAGCATACGCCATATACATTGAATTGATCCAACTGATTGAACGAATCATTCATTTCATGTAGTAAATGCATTAGAAATATCATAAGTGATTAGAATGTTGCTGAAATATTTCATAAGCAATCAGTAGCATGTTCTTTATGGAAGTATTGATGCTTAACAATCGTTAACCGATTTATTACAAAGTAGAACTGCTTGATCTTCATACATGTAAAGAATCATTAATACTAATTATACCACAAAACCTGAGATATTGACGCATTTTCTTTATTTATGAAGAGGCGGATTCCTTACCTTCACTTTCAATTTCTCCATGGGCAGATTTAATTAAAGCTTTTCCACGAACCTTTACCGCAGATGTGTGTTCAGTAAATTGGGCAATCATAACTTCACCTTTATCCAGGTTTTCAGAATGATGAAAACGGGTGTTCGTACCCCGTGTTAAACCAATGACATTGACCCCATCTTCCAAAGCTTTTATCATAAAAAAGTCTGTTTTTGTACTCGTTTCATCCATACTAGATGCCTCCTACTATTATCACTATCAATTTCATGTTGGAGTGTACGTAAGATATATGCTGTATGAAATTGATTCATCTATAATATTACATATCCATTCGATTATAACAACAAATGCGATTGGATACACATATTTGTCCACAAAAAAAGGGTACGTAATAAGATACGTACCCTTTTTTGCCCTATGTAGATTAGCCTTCTTTAACCGCATCTTTAAGGGCTTTACCTGCTCTAAATGCTGGGACCTTGCTCGCTGGAATTTGGATCTCTTCACCAGTTTGAGGGTTTCTCCCCTTACGAGCTGAACGATCACGTACTTCAAAATTACCAAAACCAATAATTTGAACTTTATCACCAGACTTGAGTGAATCCATGATCGTTTGGAAAACAGCATCAACTGCTTTAGAAGCATCTTTTTTCGATAGTTCGCTTGTTTCAGCAACTGCATTTACTAAATCTGTTTTATTCATGATATTCACCTCCTCCTTAAAGAGTTTGTAATGGAATAGAATCTAATAGAACCTATCACCATTTGTTTACCAATTTGGCAAATTTTATACGATATGTCATCAATTTCTTTTGATGACAACGCTTATACTATCGGACTTTCGCATAAATTTCAACATAATTCACGTATTTTTTATAAAAAAATCTTCTTTTTTGCGATTTTTATACTTTATTCCTAAACTTACAAACAATTGAAAATTTTCACATGGGATTTTTATTGAATCACAACTTTATAAAAATGATAAAAGAACACAAAAAAAGCAGCTTACTAAGAAGCTGCTTATAATATAATAGCAATTAATCCTCGGGAACCTTCGTTAATAATTCGTTCCAATGTGTCTTTTAATTTATACCTAGCATTTTCAGGCATAAGTGCAATTTTTGCTTGGATTCCTTCTCGAACAATGGAATTTAAGGATCGGCCAAATATATCTGATTCCCATATGGATAAAGGATCTTCCTCAAAATCTTGCATTAAATAGCGAACCAACTCCTCGCTTTGTTTTTCTGTTCCTATAATTGGTGCGAATTCAGATTCTACATCCACTTTAATCATATGAATTGAGGGGGCGTCTGCTTTTAGACGTACTCCATATCGAGAACCTTGACGAATAATTTCTGGTTCATCCAATACCATGTCTTCCACGGTCGGTGTAGCAATTCCATATCCTGTTTGCTTCACCATTTGAAGTGCGCCTGCAACTTGATCATATTCTCTTTTTGCATGTGCAAAATCTTGCATAAGTTCTAATAGGTGGTCTTTTCCTCGAATTTCTTCTCCGACAACTTCCTTTAACACTTCGTCATATAAATGATCTGGTGCATACAGGTCAATCTCTGCGATTCCCTCGCCCATTTCCATACCTGCTAATTGTGCAGAGTCAATGTGATTGAACTCATTGAAATCACCTATAATGTGATTGACGTCCCGGAGACGCTTAATATTTTGAACAGTCGTATGAATCGCTTCTTCATAGCTTTGGCGTAACCAGTGTTCATCGTTTAACACCATTACCCAGCTTGGTAAATTTACATTCACTTCAAGAACAGGGAATTCATATAATGATTCACGTAAAACATTATACACATCATGCTCAGACATTGACTCTACACTCATCGCTAATACAGGTATATCATATTTTTCTACAAGTTCTTGACGCAACATTTCTGTTTCACGGCTCGTCGGACGTGTTGAGTTAATGACCATGATAAATGGCTTGCCAACTTCTTTTAATTCTTCCACTACTTTTTCTTCTGCTTGTACGTAATCTTGACGCTCAATTTCTCCAATAGTACCATCCGTAGTAATCACGACACCAATGGTGGAATGCTCTTGAATCACTTTCCTTGTTCCTATTTCTGCAGCATCATGAAAAGGAATTGGATCTTCATACCAAGGTGTGTGAATCATTCGTGGACCATTTTCATCTTCAAAACCTTTTGCACTATCCACTGCATACCCCACACAATCAACCAACCGTATATTGACATCCAATCCTTCTTCAACTTGAACTGAAACGGCCTGGTTTGGTACAAACTTTGGTTCAGTTGTCATGATGGTCTTTCCTGCTGCACTTTGTGGTAATTCATCATGGGCACGTTCCCGTTCACTTTCATCTTCAATATTCGGTAAAACAACTAATTCCATAAACTTTTTAATAAATGTTGACTTTCCAGTCCTTACTGCTCCGACAATTCCTAAATAAATATCTCCATTTGTCCGTTTAGAAATGTCTTTAAAAATATCTACCTTTTCCAAGTGATCTCCTCCCAAATCTAGATTCCTATTCCGACGCCATTTCCCCTCATGTATTTAATAATACAAGTATATGATGTTGTCCTATCAAAATATGCTACAAAGATATAGTTCTATTAAAAACTTTATAAATCATTTTATGAAACACGAAATACATCGAACAAAAAACCTTTCTAGAAACAATATATGCTTCAAGAAAGGTTCTATGTCTAAATTATTCAATTAAAAATACAGGTTCCCCGTCTTCAATCGTGTAAGGGAGAGAATGTGCTGGAACAAAAGGACTGTCGTCAGTAAGAATATGCCTGATATCTTCCCCTTCAGTAATGGATGAATCTGTTTCTTCAATTACACTTGTTAAATCATACCGATAGTCAATGTAAATATCTCCATTCATATCAATTACAAATGGTAAGTTATTTTGTGTAAATGGACTCACTACAGTTGGTTCAGACGTTAAGCCTAACTTTTCATAGTCTAATGTATGTAAGTCTCCTCCAACATTTTCGCCATATGGTGGGTATATATGCTTATTCCGATATGTATTCACTTTAGAATGTAACTTCTGAACTTCGGATGTTGTACGTAAATCAATTAACTTGACCGTTGGGTTCTCTTCTACATCAATTAATACATATTGATATATTCCGCCATTTTCAAAAGAATTTCCTGGAATGTTTGAGAGAACATTCTCATCTTCTAATTGTTTAAATTGAATGATGTATTTTTCATAGATAGGGGTTTCATTCGGTTTTGTTTTTATTGGAAGTAACCCGCCTGTTTGTTCTTGATATTTTTCAATAGCATTTTGTACTTGTTCAATTTGGTCTTCATGTGGAACTTGATTTTTAGCTAACTCTTCTTTCGGAAACATACAGCCTGTCAGTATAAACAGAGCTATCATCAGTATGAATCCCGTCTTCATATATGAATATATATGTTTCATGATTGCTCCTCCTATAATTCCCTAAGGTTAACCTGTTGGCCCAGTAAATACGATATATAATATAATTAGTGCACCTAGTACTAAGCAAATATAAGCTAACAAGGAGACGATACCGGCAAAGAAACCTTTTAGTTTATATCGACTAAGCATAATCAATCCAATAGCAATAATAAGGAAAATCATTCCTGCAAATGAAATATACATTTTCAGCATGGATGTTGACATGTCATTCACCTCTTATTTTTTCTATCCAGTTCACTAGCTAACACTTTCTGAATACCTTGTCCATTGGCTACATAAT
Organism: Bacillota bacterium; assembly: GCA_035301025.1. GTDB lineage: Bacteria > Bacillota > Bacilli > Bacillales > Amphibacillaceae > CALAMD01. The sequence continues at coordinate 13,276 of DATGUV010000065.1, forward strand.
GATGATTCATTCGTTTCTTAACTTTGGGTTGTATTTCAATAAAAAGATGCTGTATGTATAAACAAAATATAGTATATCATAGGTAGGAACGATAATTCATATATTTAAACGAATTTCATAATATATACTTATCTGAGTAAATTTTATAATGACCAAAATAACTCTTGTACTACCATATGTAAGTTCGAACAACTTAACGGAATTACGTAACAAATATACGAATTATGACATTCATTCATTTGTACGTATTTCAAAGAAACTGACATATACATTGTCAATACAGCTCAAGATGAGAATGATCCAGTGAACAACTAGTTGCATTGGGACATTCTAAAAAGATACCAATAGTAATAACCGATTTGAAAAGGGGTCAATTTCAAATCGGTTCGACTAAATAATACCTATTGCAACTCTATCTTTGGATGCTTGTGCAATATAGTGTATGCATATGCATGGTGCTTTGTATCATCAATCGCCTACTCATCTGAATGAATTTCATAATGACCAAAAGTAGCTACGTCACTACGACATGTAGTTTCGAAGGACTTAACGGAACTACATGTCGTAGTAAGAATGCATAAAAACCGTATTATGGAATTCATTCATCTATGCTTATTTAAATAAGTTATTTAACGATTGCATATCTGTGGGTATATTGCTTTTCGTTATGGAGTTAACAATTTGAATTTCTTGTTCTTTCGTTAATGGTTTGTTTGCCATTTTCGCTAAATGCCGAACTAAATGATGAACAGTTTGCTCATCGGAAAAATCCGCGTGTTTTAAGGAATTTGCTACCTTATGCACTTCTTCAGGATCAATATTTGCTGAATTCTTTAACTTATCAAAAATATTCTTTTGAAAATTACTCACTCACTCGCCTCCCTGACGTCACATTCAATATATTGTATGCAGGGAAGATAAATGCGTGTTCATCTTCATTTATTTTTTAAGAGGGAAGCAAAATCATCTAATTCTTTACGCTTGTCACGATTCATTAAATGACGCACGACTTCTCGTGGTTCTTTATTGTTCACTAAAATCTCATAAATACCTTCTGTAATCGGCATTTCTATGTTTTGTTCTTTAGAAAGTTGATAAGCTGCTTTTGTAGTACGAACCCCTTCTACAACCATACCCATTTGATTCAGAGCGTCCTCTAGAGATTGCCCTCGTCCAATAAGATTACCTGCCCGCCAATTACGGCTATGAACGCTTGTACACGTAACCATTAGATCACCTACACCTGGTAAGCCTAAAAATGTTAATGGATTTGCTCCAAGGGTTGTACCTAATCTAGTGATTTCTGCTAGGCCTCTTGTCATTAACGCTGCTTTTGCATTATCTCCGTACCCTAGGCCATCAGAAATTCCTGCTCCTAGAGCAATAATGTTTTTTAGCGCCCCACCTAATTCGATACCGACGACATCTGTACTTGTATATACACGAAATACATTATTTATAAATAATTCTTGTGCATGTGCTGCCCTTTTATCGTTGACAGATGAGACTGTTACAGTTGTTGGTTGTCTTTTTGCAACTTCTTCCGCATGACTTGGACCTGATAGCACGACAATGTCTTCATATGGATATGTTGGTATTTCCTCATGAATCATTTCGGAAACCCTTTTTAATGAGTCAGGCTCTATACCCTTTGAGGCATGAATAATCGTTGTATCTTTCGGTATAAGTCCGGTCATTTGATTACATACAGATCGAATACCTTTTGTTGGAACGACAATAACAATTGCCTCCGCATCTTTTACAGCTGTTTCCAAGGAGGAAGTTGCTTTAATTTCTTTAGGAATCATAATTTCCAAATACTTTTCATTTTTATTTGTTTCATTAATTTGTGTTGCTTGGTCTTCACGATGTGTCCATAATCTTACATCATGTTGATTATCAGCCAATACAATTGCAAGAGCTGTCCCCCAGCTTCCTGCACCTAACACAGCTATTTTAGCCATAACATCTACTCCTTATTTACGTTTTCTTGCCACAATTTTTATCGGTGTTGCAGTAAAGCCAAATGCATTTCGAATAGTGTTCTCCAAAAATCTTTTATAAGAAAAATGAAGAAGTTCTGGCTCATTTACAAATACTGCAAACATAGGTGGCTTTACAGCAACTTGGGTTGTGTAAAATATTTTCAGACGTTCACCTTTATATGTCGGCGTTGGATTTACTGCTAGCGCATCCATAATCACATCGTTAAGTACATGGGTTTGTACTCGTTTGGCATGATTCTCACTTGCTGCAATGACTGCCGGTAAGATCGAATGCATTCTTTTCTT
>DATGUV010000066.1:0-6961 GCA_035301025.1 Bacillota bacterium
ATCACCCATCCATACGAGTTCCAAACGCGACATATGAGGTGTATGTAAAGACAGACGTAGGGAAAGTAGAAGTGCGTGCAAGGAATAGATAGCTTTCCATATATATATTCCTACTTCTATATACCTATCTATTTTGCCAAGTGCAAGCATAAAGATTCAATTTTGCCCTTTTCTTGTAATCCTTATTGAAAGACAAAAACGAAACTAGTACACTACTTCATACGCGTAGTTCATGTTTGTTTTTTGATGAAGCAAAAAGACAATCATCAGGAACGAGACATGACAACACGCAAGCTTTCAATAAAATTATAACAGAGAGGGTATGGCATATGAAAAAGTGGTTATTACTTTTAGTAGCATCCATGATGTTCGTTGTCGCAGGATGTGGAGACAAAGATGAAGATAAAGAGGAAGACCCGGTAGAAGAAGAAGATGAGAATGCAGAAGATGAAGAAGAAAACGAGGACGAGAACGGAGAAGGTGAAGAAGGAAACGATCCAGCAGAAATTGGTGAAGTAGACCAAGCGATTGCTGACGAGGCTTTGGCCGTTCTTGAAGAGAATAATAATTATGCAAACGCACAAGACATTGATGGATATTTAAAAGCTATTCCTGAAAGCATGCAAGAACAAATGAGACAAACGCTTCAACAAACATTTTCTCAAGGTCAAATTGAATTTGAAATTGTTGATTACCAATATGAATCAGCGAATGAGAATGAAGTTGTCATTAGTGTATTACAAACAACCGTTGCAAAAGAAGAGATTCCTGGATTTGAAGACAACATTTCTGAACTCATGCATACGTTGCAACCTGAAAATGGGGAATGGAAGATCTTTAACACGCAAGTACTCAATTCTGAGCCGTATGGTGAAGAAGGAGGAGTAGAAGGAGGAGCACAGGGAGAAGGTGGAACGGAAGCGCCAGCAGATATTGATGAAGGTGCTGCAGAAGAAGCTTTGAATGTGCTATATGAAAACATTGATTATGCAAATAACAAAGATGTAGACGGTTATTTAAAGGCAATCCCTGAAGATCAGCATGCGAGTGCAAGAGGTAGCGTTGAGCAAATGTTCAATGCAGGAGATTTAGAGTTTGATATTTTAGAATATGAAGTGTTATCCGCAGATCAAGGCAGGGTTGAAATTGCTATTGTACAAACAACAGTATCTAAAACGCCTATTGAAGGATTTGAAAATAACATTGCCGAAATGCTCCACACATTAGAGAACGTTAATGGTGAGTGGAAAATCATTTCTTCAGATGTTTTAAAGCAGGAGCCATATGAAGGATAAGAACAATAGAGACTGAGATAACATACTAAGATCCCCCGTAGGAGTTGTTTCCTATGATGAATACGAATGTTATTTGTATTTTGAGGGTACATCTTAATGTTGTCTCAGGCTCTTTTTTTATGTCCATATGTATCCGGGTTCTCATGAACATTAGGAAAGCTACCACTGAAGAGTATTATTCCCAGTTATGTGTTCGTTTAATTGAATCAGTGCTTCTTTAATCGAGATGTCTTGGATGACTTTATCTGCAAGGTGATTGTACGGAGTTGCGTCTCGGTTAATGATGATGAGTTTTGCACCTTGTTCTTTGGCGATGAGTGGGAACATGTTTGCTGGTGTGACGGATAAGGATGAGCCTAGGACGATAAATGTGTCTGCTTCTAAACAATCCGCTTCAGCCGCCTTGAATGTTTCTTGTGGAAGTTGTTCGCCAAACAATACGATTCCTGGGCGAATGACGCCACCACAGAATGTACATGTAGCCTCCCCTTGTATGAATGCATCCCTAGAAAAAGAATGCCCACATGCGTGGCAATATAATGAACGAAAAGATCCATGGATTTCATGAACATGTTTGTTTCCAGCATCATGATGAAATCCGTCTACATTTTGCGTAATAATAGACGAGATGATTCCTCTTTCCTCCCATTTCCCTAAAATAAAGTGACCGATATGAGGTTTGTATGCAGTGATTTCCGTGAGTCGATATTGATAAAAAGAAGTGAATTCATCGGTATTTTCGTAAATGGCCTGGACATTTGCTAGTTCATCAGGGTTAAACTTTTCCCAAAGTCCACGGTCACTAGAGCGAAAATCAGGTAGCCCACTTTCAGTAGACATTCCTGCTCCGGTAAATACAACGACACGATTTCCGTCCATAATCCATTGCGATAGCTCCTTCAATCTATATCCCTCCATACATATTTAAAAGAAACCTGCACATATGTGTTACAGGTTTCCGACAAGTTCTATGAATGTATCGTAAAGCATAAGTGTGTTAGACAACTCCTTGCATGAGCATCGCTTTTGCAATACGCTTAAAGCCGACAATACTAGCTCCAAGAACAAAATTTCCTGGTTCTCCATATTGTTCAGATGCTGTCATGCAGTTACGATAAATGGTTTCCATTACTTTCTGTAGTTCTTCATCTACTCGTTCAAAAGACCAAGCAACTCGTGAGCTGTTTTGGGCCATTTCTAAGAATGAAACTGCCACTCCACCAGCATTGACTGCTTGGGCTGGCCCAAATAAAACGTTGTGATCATGAAATACTTGAATCGCTTCAGGAGTGCACGGCATATTCGCACCTTCAGCAATTACTTTCACACCGTTTTTAACGAGACGACGAGCGGAAGCAGCATCCATTTCGTTTTGGGTCGCACATGGAATGGCAAGTTCACAAGGAACAGACCAAATGCCTGCACTGTTTTTATTGAATTTAGCTTCCGGGTGTGTGTTTACATATTCTTTTATTCTGCCAGACTCGGCTAATTTAATTTGTTTAATGGTTTTTAAGCTTAGTCCATTTTCATCATATACGTAACCACTTGAATCACTACAAGCGACAATACGAGCGCCGAGTTTGATCGCTTTTTCCATGGCGTAAATAGAAACGTTTCCAGAACCGGAAATAATCACTTTACTTCCCTTTAACGATTCACCACGATCTTGTAAAAGTTGCTCAACGAAATAAATAGCTCCATATCCGGTTGCTTCTGTACGTCCAATACTGCCACCAAAATCAAGAGGTTTTCCAGTAAATACGCCTGCTTCAAACTGTCCACGTAATCGTTTGTATTGACCAAACATATAGCCTATCTCTCTAGGTCCTACTCCAATATCACCAGCAGGGACGTCAATATCAGGACCGATATATTTAGTAAGTTCTGTCATGTAACTTTGGCAAAAGCGCATAATTTCTAGATCTGATTTTCCTTTAGGATCAAAATCAGCTCCACCTTTACCGCCACCCATTGCTTGATTTGTAAGGGCATTTTTAATGGTTTGCTGAAAGCCAAGGAATTTAATAATGCTAGCGTTCACAGATGGATGGAAGCGAATGCCACCTTTATAAGGCCCAATGGCTCCATTAAATTGCACGCGGAAACCTCGGTTCACTTGAACAACTCCCTCATCATCAATCCAAGGAACTTGAAACGTGATGAGTCTTTCAGGTTCAATCATGCGTTCTAATAAACCATTTTTCATATATGAAGGGTTTTCTACAAATACGGGGACAAGAGCTTCAAAGAGCATCTTAACCGCTTGGAGAAATTCTGTTTCATGGGCATTACGAGCTTGAGCCACTTCATAAACTTTGTTCATATATTCACGTACTTCTTCATGGGTAACTGTTGTAGTCATTTTTAATCATTCCTTCCCTAACAAAATGCATTGTTCATCATGTGGTGATGGGTGTCAATGCACGAAATCGGGAATCTGTCTTTCCAGTTCGATTCGATGTATGATGAACATACCACCTATTATACGCATATTATCTTTTAGAAACAATCGAAGCAATAGAGAAATTTTGTTCCATTCATGCTAAAATTAGATGAATGGATTTCTTTAAAAGGAAGCCATTTGTAAAAAAAGGAATCACCAATAAATGGATAACGACGTGTACAGATCACTTGCGACATGCGTATCCTGAAGTGCATTTGAAAACATATAAAAGGGATTGGGATATATGGAATTAAGACAAATTGAGTATTTTATCGAAGTAGCTAAACGAGAACATGTAACAGAAGCTGCGCATGCTTTACACGTCGCTCAGTCCGCTGTTAGTAGACAAATTTTTAATTTAGAAGAAGAACTAGGTATTGATTTATTTATAAGAGATGGAAGAAATGTCCGCCTAACGACTATTGGGAAAATATTTTTGGAACATATGGAACGAGCTATGAATGTTATCGATGATGCTACTCAAGTAGTAAGTGAATATACAGATCCTGAACGTGGAACGGTCCATATTGGTTTTCCAAGTAGTTTGGCTACGTATATTTTACCGACTGCCATCTCGGGATTTAGAGAAATTCATCCAAACGTGCAATTTGATTTAAATCAAGGGTCTCACGCAAAATTAACGGATGCTATCGTGCGGGGGGATGTGAACATTGCCCTTGTTGCTCCAGTACCAATGCATAACGAAAAAGTGAAAGGAACGATCTTGTTTACGGAAGATATTCACGCGTTACTGCCAGTCTCTCACCCGCTCGCGCAATCAAAAACACTCACATTAAATCAACTACGGGATGATGATTTTATTTTATTCCCTGAAGGGTTTACCCTTCGAACAGCTCTAGATAAGGCGTGTAAACAAATCGGATTTAAACCACGAGTTTCTTTCGTAGGAGATGATATTGACGCAATTAAAGGACTTGTTTCTGCTGGGTTAGGAGTGTCTCTCGTTCCAGAAATTACGTTGGTGGACAACCATCCACGGGCGACTGTTTCTATTCCAATTGTGGAACCGGAAGTGACGAGAACGGTAGGTGTGATTGTTCCAAGGGATCGCCAATTGTTACCAACCGAGCAACTGTTTTATAATTTTATTAAAGACTACTTTATGCGTATCGAGAAATTTCAGTTTTAGCCTTTATTAAAAAGGAAACTATGAAAGAAACAGACTATTCTCATGAGAGGGAATAATAGGGGATGTGAATGTAATCGGAAAGTTTACATCCTCTTATTTGTGTGTTAAATTTGTCCTTTGTATTATGAACATATTTTTGATCATCGTGAAATCGTTGCTACTTTAGATGGGATATATACAACAATGCGAAACTTACGATTCTAAGGAGGACACATACATGGAGTTTAATGCATGGACATTGTTTACAGATCTTGGGTTAATTTCTTTACTATTAGTCATTGGAATGGTGCTTCGGGCGAAAGTAAAGCTCATTCAAAAAATGTTTTTACCTGCAAGTATTATCGCTGGAATTCTTGGTCTTGCCTTTGGACCAAATGGTCTAGGTTGGATTCCATTTAGTGATTCTATTAGTGATTATCCAGGGATTTTAATTGCTGTAATCTTCGGTTCATTACCACTCACATCTCCAAATATTAATTGGGCTGTTATTCGCGACCGTGTTGGTGGCATGTGGGCTTACTCTCAAATTGTGATGATTTTAATGTGGGGTGCAGGACTTGGGTTTGCCCTACTATTGATCAATCCATTTTGGAGTGATATACATGCTGGATTTGGATTGATATTAGCGGCAGGATTTGTTGGTGGACACGGAACAGCTGCAGCTATTGGAGAAACATTTGGGAGTAGTGGCTGGGAAGAGGCTACATCTTTAGCGATGACATCTGCAACCGTTGGGGTTATTTGTTCGATTTTAATTGGTATTTTATTAATCAAAAGCGGGTCAAATAATGGGAAGACAAATTTTTTGTCATCTTTTGACAATTTATCAGATGAGCTACGTACAGGATTAATCCCGAAACATAAGCGTAAAAATACAGAAATGAACACTGTTTCATCGATTGCTGTAGAGCCATTTATTTTACACGTTGCTCTTATTTTCGTCATTGCAATGAGCGGGTATTATTTAAGTCAATGGGGAGAAACACTGCTAAATAATGCAGTTGCTATTCCAGCTTTCTCTCTTGCGTTTTTAGTCGGTTTAGGAATAAAGAAGATCTTAGAAGTGACAAAAGCAATGGATTACATTAGTCGGGATATTGTTAGTAGTGTTAGTGGGAGTGCGACAGATTTATTAGTCAGCTTTGGAATTGCTTCCATTAGTATTGCAGTTGTTATTGATTACGCAATTCCACTTCTACTATTATTTTCTTTTGGATTACTCTTTTCATATGTGTATTTCAAATTTGTATCGACACACTTTTTTAGTACATATGCATTTGAAAAAGGAATCTTTACATGGGGTTGGTCGACAGGTACGGTTGCGATGGGTATAGCTCTCCTGCGTATTGTCGATCCCGACGCTAAGAGTAAGACATTGGATGATTACGGGCTTGCTTATATTCCGATCGCACCGGTTGAAATATTGTTAATTACCTTTGCCCCACTATTTGTGTTACAAGGAAAAGGCTTCTTGTTCGTAGGAATTATACTCGTAACAACCCTTGCAATTTACCTTGTTGCTCGTAAAGGAAAATGGTTAAATGCTGAGGTGTATAAAAAATAAATGTTCAAATGGGGAAACACGCGCGACCTATACCTGAAAGTTGAGTTTTATTTTTGTCTGAAGCGGGTGTACTAGACATGGAAGTACGTGTAGAAACCATTGATGACATGATGAAGGTGTATCAAGAAGGGGAATCCTGGTATTTCAAGAGAAAACGAATATAGGATGATGGCTCGTTTTGAAGTGAAGAAATAAACTTTAATGTAGGTTTTATGTAAAGATTCATTGGGAACAAAAAAGAGGTCGGGCATGAAGGTAATCTCACCTTCGTTTCCGACCTCTATATTATTTACCTGTTCTATGGTTGATCATAGCCAACTTCTTTGAGCTTTTCTCGTGTTTCCTCTGTTCCGAATTTATACAGAAATTCGAAAGCCTTGTTTAAATTATCATCACTCTTCGCGCGCATTTGTTCTGCTTCTCCTTCAGCAAATGGTTTAAAGGGAACATTTACGGCTGCAAAGGAAAAGTCTCTGTCATGGTTATCTTCCAGTAATCTTTTGAAT
>DATGUV010000067.1:0-2748 GCA_035301025.1 Bacillota bacterium
CTGCATATCTCGAGCTGGATGTCCTTTCGGTAAGTTCAATGCTTCAAAATTGTAATAATCTTCTTCAACCTCAGGTCCTTCTTTTACTTCATAGCCTAACCCGATAAATAAATCTTCAATTTCTTCAATAATAGACGTTAATAAGTGAGGACCACCTACTGATACTTTTCGGCCTGGTAATGTAACGTCAATATGTTCTTGAGCAAGCTGTGCTTCTAATGCTTTATCTTCAATCACTGTTTTCTTGTTTTGCAGCGTGTTTGTAATTTTCTCCCGTATCTTATTGGCGAGTTCACCAATCACAGGTCTTTCCTCAGCAGGCAATTTCCCCATTCCTCTAAGTACAGTAGTAATGGATCCTTTACGACCTAAATAGGCAACTTGAAGATCCTGAACATCTTTAAGTGTTTCAGCTTCTTCGATTTTCTCAATTGCTTCTTGTTCAATGTGGTTCAACTGATCTTTCATACATCTGCTCCTCCTTTTTATGCATACAAAAAAACCTCCATCCCAAAAAAGGGACGAGGTTTCACGTTCGCGGTACCACCCTTGTTGACATATGTGCATGTCCAACTTCATTGATTGATAATGGAAAATTCCAGAACACCTTTACTTATGATTTACACAAGGTCTAAGTGTCAGCTCCAGAGTGAATTGTAACAATGAAATAATTCAATGCTTTCAGTCTATGGCATTGTTCCCTAATCATCATTTCAGTATATTGTTACATGGCTCCTTCAACGCAAGGTTATGAAGTTTTAATCTTTTTATAGTATACACATATTATGATACAGATGCAATTTTTCGTTTCATATCATACATAAGTATACTTGCGGCAATACTAACATTTAATGATTCGGCTTGTCCGTAAATTGGAATTTTAACAATCTGATCCGCCATATCAATGTATTGTTGATGCACTCCAGCTCCTTCATTTCCTACAAGTAAAGCCATTTTCTCATCAGTAATCATTTTTGTATAATCAACAGCACCTTCTAAAGCTGTGGCAACTATATTCGTACCTCTCATCCGAAGCTCTTTATATGCATCTTCAAGTTTCATTTGTAGCACGGGGACATGAAACATCGATCCTTGTGTACTACGAATGACTTTATCATTGTATAGATCTGCACAACCTTCTCCTAAAATAACAAGACCAAAACCAGCAGCGTCTGCTGAACGAATCATTGTACCGATATTTCCAGGATCCTGCACAGCATCAATGATAAGTGTTAACGGTGTATCAATGAACGAATATGTTTTCATTTCTACAACAGCTATTATTCCTTGAGGGCTATTTGTTTGTGCAAGAGAATCAAATACCCGTTCACTTACGCGTAAAACATTTTCCCCTTGTAAAAATGAGGGTACACGTACTTCCTCCCGTACTACAACGGTTTGAATGTTCCATTTTGCGGCATAGGCTTCCTCGATTAAATGAAATCCTTCAATTAAAAAGGAGTTAGATTGCACACGACCTTTTTTCTTATGTAATTGTTTCATTCGCTTTATACGTTCATTTTGCGGTGATGTAATCAATGGATTCAATCCTATTCATCGTATTTCATTTCATCATACATATTTTTCACGTCTTTGGTCAACCTATTTACCGAACGTACTTGTAACCACCATTTATTTAACATTGTGAGACAGACACTGACAACATGATATTTTTTGTAAAATACGTAGACGAATGGAGGGGTTCTATGGATATTGATATTCGAAAAGCCGTCATTGCCAATATGAAAAACAATGACTCCGAACAACTAGAACAAACGATACTTGAGGCAATTGATAAACATGAAGAGAAAACATTGCCTGGACTTGGAGTGCTTTTTGAATTGATTTGGGAGTCTTCTGAGACACAGCAAAAAGAAGATATGATTCAAGCGTTAGAAGAAGGAATCCATACCGATTCAATGAGTAACTAATGCATACTTCTGTTAAGAATCACTCCCTTACTCTTGACCCTGGTAAAGAGTATTGTTGGTATACGATAAAACATTAGAACTTCCAAATATTGGAGGTTCTAATGTTTTAATGTCTTATTCAACTAAAGTGCGATTGGTGAATAACAGCTATCCTATTCTTCAATATGTATCAATTCCCCTTTACATATTCTCACAATTGATGTTACTTTGCTGCATGTAGTTTTTCAATGGCTTTAGGAATCATAATAACCCTCGCCATCATCGCCAACCACATTATCCTTCGTTTAACTCTAAAACGATTATTTCAAAAAAACAATATTCGACAACTACAATGTACAGAGAATACTCCTAAAAAATAGAGTTTTTTATTGGAGTAATGAATTTCTTATGACGTAATTTTTGCTATTTGAAATTTCCTCGGGTGTAAACAGTTATGAAGAAAGTACCATTTTATTGTAAAAAGTCCTAGAATGTGAAAAATGTTTTGCTTAATCTTCTATTTTCGTATACATTATTGATAGGTTCATCTATTTTATAATCCTCTTGTATTTCGATCCCAACTATTTCAATAAGCTACAAATAATATGATATCTTATACATACAGGAATAGAAGTTCAATTGTGTTTATAAAATAGATACAGGTCTTATAATTGATTCATTTCAATTTGTTGAAATTGATTCTATTATAGCACTAACCTATAGATGGAGTTTTTATGCGAAAGGAGCATATGGGAATGGATCAACCAACACAAGAACAACCAAAAAGTGGGTTATCTAAAAAAACACTCGCAATTATTTTCGGCCTTTTATTAATTAT
>DATGUV010000068.1:0-4626 GCA_035301025.1 Bacillota bacterium
ACGTGGGTCGAAAAAGATACAGATCGAACGCTAAACATACCAAATTTATTGATTTCCCTTGGGGTAGGGACGACATTTGTATTAATCGCGCTATCTGTGCACAACGGGAAACTTGTTGAGTCCATTGGTGCTTTCTTTGAAAGAGCAGATGAATTAGCTGGTGGACAAAATATTGTAAACTCAATTTTAGCTGATTTCCGTGCTTTTGATACGATGCTGGAAGTTGTTGTATTATTTATTGCTGGAATTGGTGTCTACACATTGATTAAATTGAAACATCAACGAGAGGTGGATAAATAATGCGGATTAACGATGTTATTTTACAGTCAGTGACAAAAGTCGTTGTCTTTATTATATTCACCCTGGCAATTTATTTGTTTGTATCAGGACACAACAATCCTGGTGGTGGGTTTGTTAGCGGACTCATTTTAGCCTCTGCATTTTCTTTATTATTTTTAGCATTTGACACGGAGACGATTCGAAAAGGGATTCCTATTGATTTTAAATTAATTGCAGCTAGTGGAGCGTTTATTGTTGTAGCGTGTGGTCTTGCTGCTGTATTGTTTGGGGAAGCATTTTTATACCAAACCTTTACAACCTATGAACTACCTTTATTTGGTGAAACGGAATTTGCAACAGTGATGATTTTCGAAACAGGTGTGGCCCTTGCTGTTGTAGGTGTCGTTGTTACCATTATTCTTAGTATTAGTGAGGATGTGTAAGTATGGAAACATTAATGATTATACTCTCAGGTGTACTCGTCACTGTTGCCACATACTTAATTTTATCAAAAAATGCAATCCGAATTATTCTTGGTACTGCATTGCTTACACATGCTAGTCATTTGCTATTAATGACAATGGGTGGTTTTGGCGGGACAAATGTGCCAATTATTGGAGAAACAGGGACAGACTACGTGGACCCGATTCCGCAAGCACTTATTTTAACGTCGATTGTCATTAGTTTCGGGGTTACATCATTTTTCCTCGTGCTCACGTATCGTACGTATGAAGAGCTAGGATCTGATGATATGTACGTATTAAGGGGGAGAAGAAATGAATAATATAATTGTTTTCCCAATGATTCTCCCTGTATTAACAGCTATTTTACTCGTCTTTTTCAGAAAGCATATTATCTTACAACGATGGATCAGTGTGCTCGTTATGACAGCCAATATCGTTGTGAGCATCGTTATTTTACTTAGAGTACAAGCAGAAGGAATATTACGTCTTGATTTTGGTGGATGGGAACCTCCATTTGGAATATTATTTGTAGCTGATTCTTTCTCTATGCTCCTTGTTGTCACGACGAATATTGTTACAGTTGCATGTTTAATATACGCTATGTTCTCAGTTGGAAAAGAATATGAATATATGTTTTTCTATTCATTTGTGCTCTTTCTTGTAGGAGGCGTGAATGCTTCTTTCCTAACTGGTGATTTGTTTAACTTATTCGTTAGCTTTGAAGTGATGTTGCTGTCTTCCTACGCACTTATCGCTTTTGGTGGAAAGAAGATTCAACTAAAAAAGTCCATTCCATATATTGCTATTAATGTAGTGTCATCATGGATTTTCCTTGTGGCGATTGCGTATTTATATGGGACCCTCGGAACATTAAACTTAGCCCATTTATCTCAGCTCATTGCTGAAAATGGCCAAACACCATTAGTAACAGTCATTAGTATTTTGTTTTTAATCGTATTTGGACTGAAGTCTGGTTTGCTTTTATATCAATGGTTACCAGCTTCTTATAGTGCTCCACCGACAGCGATTGCTGCGTTATTTGGAGCGTTGTTAACAAAGGTTGGAATTTACGCTATGTTCCGGATGTTCACATTACTCTTTTACCACGAGCCTCAAATTACCCATACACTCATTGGAGTGATGGCTGCATTAACGTTAATTGGCGGAAGTATTGGTGCTATTGCTTCAAATGACTTGCGCTATATTGTTTCATACAACGTGGTTATCGCCGTTGGATTTATTTTTGTAGGTCTAGCGATTGGTACACAAGTTGCTTTTGAAGGATCCATCTATTATATTATTCACGATATGATTGTAAAGGCTTTGCTCTTTCTAATTGCTGGAACGATGATTACCTTATCTGGTTCGCCAAAAATGAATCGCATGAGTGGACTCATTAGAAACTATCCCATACTTGGGTGGCTATTCTTTGTCGTCATGCTTGCACTTGCAGGAATTCCACCTCTTAGTGGATTTATTGGAAAGGTACTTCTTGGCCAAGCAGCCATTGAAACAGGAGCATATGTATTACTTGCTTTAAGCTTTATTTCTGCCTTGTTTGTACTTTATTCATTGCTCCGAGTTTTCATGGATTGTTTCTGGGGAGAAACGATGTTAAGTGAAGAAGAAGAACCGCCACTGAGAAAGGGAATTTTATTTCCACTTATCATGTTAGGTGTTCTTACATTTGCACTCGGTCTCGCACCTGAATCGATAGCAAGCTTTGTCATTGATGCTTCAGACACACTTATGAATCCATCCATTTATATCGACGCGATTTTTCAGAAGTAATGTAAACATGTGATTGAATAGAAAGTGGTGAACGTGAATGGCTACACAGTTTATAATGAATTTATTCATCGCCTTACTATGGGTGTTATTTAAAGATGAAGACATGTTTCGTATATCAACATTTGTTTCCGGATTTTTAGTAGGGATTGGAATTGTTTTTCTCATGCGTCGCTTTTTTGGCGGACGATTTTATTTACACCGACTATATTCCGTCTTTAAACTCGTTCTCATCTTTATTTCTGAAACATTACAATCGGCGTGGATGGTTATTAAACATATATTAGCACCCAAAATAGATATTGAACCAGGTATTTTTAGATATGAAACGATTTTACGAGGAGAATGGGAAGTCCCTACACTCGCGTTATTGCTTACGCTTACTCCAGGTTCTGTCGTTATGGAAATTACACCTGAAGGAAATACCTTTTACATTCATGCGATGGACATTACTCGAACCAAAGAGGACTTAGAACGTTCACTGGAAAAATTTGAAAAGGCGATTATGGAGGTGACACGTTGATGATTACAAATATCCTTGTACTTGCTCTCATATTTTTCGGAGTTGCCATTGCAATTACGTTTACCCGCATTTTACTTGGACCGACATTTTCAGATCGTGTCATTGCCATGGACGTGATTGGCGTCAATTTAATTTCTGCCATGGCCATCGTATCCATTTTATATAAAACAAAAGCTTTTTTAGATGTCATGTTAATATTGGCGATTTTAGCATTTATCAGTACGATTGCCTTTTCTAAATTTCTAGAGAGGGGTGCGATCATTGAACGGAAACGTAAGCTTTGAGCTCATCGGTGCAATTCTCATTTTAATTGGAAGTATTACAAGTGTCATTAGTGCTATTGGATTGATTCGCTTTCCAGATGTGTACACACGGGCACATGCTGCAACAAAAACAACTACTGTTGCGGTGTTAATTACATTGGTTGGAGTATTTCTTTACTTTTGGTTAGCTGAGCATTTTATTAGTATTCGCGTCATTTTAGCCATTCTTTTTGTATTCATTACCGCTCCTGTTTCTGGACATTTAATTTTAAGAGCATCCTACCGAGCGAACGTGAAAATGGCAGATACGACCATTGAAGACGAATTAAAAGACGCGATTGAAAACGGTGCTAATGACCAATCAAAAACGGACCATTGTGAATAACAAGGTCCGTTTTTGATGAATACACATGTGGATAACACATTATGCATCCTTTTTCAATTGTTTACTTCTAAGTTGTCCACAAGCTGCGTCAATATCTGCACCTTGTTCCCAACGTACACCACTATTGATGCCATGTTTCTTTAACGTTTCGTGGAATGCTTGAATGTCAGGTGTTGTGCTCCGCTCATATTGTGTATGTTCATCTACCGCATTGTACGGAATTAAATTCACGTATGCTAGATGGCGATGACCATGCAGGAGTTGAGCAAGTTCTTTCGCTTCTCGCTCCGTATCATTTACACCACGGAGCATAATATATTCATACGTAATTCTTCGATTTGTTTTAGATAAATAATATTCCACTGAATCCATTAATTTCTCAATGGAAAACGCTCGGTTAATCTTCATAATTTGTGTGCGTAATTCGTTTCTCGGAGCATGTAAAGAGATTGCTAAATTTACTTGAATTCCTGTATCGGCAAATTCATAAATTTTATGTGCTAAACCACTAGTCGAAACAGTAATATGGCGAGCACCAATATTTAATCCATCATTATGGTTAATGATGTAGAAGAAGTCCATTACATTTTCAAAGTTATCAAATGGTTCACCAATTCCCATCACAACAATGTGGCTCACTCGTTCATTTTTCCCTTGAGCATCTAAATGTGCTTGTACTTTCATAATTTGTTCCACAATTTCGCCAGATGTTAAATCACGACTTTTCGTTAACAATCCACTAGCACAAAACGTACAGCCAATATTGCATCCGACTTGTGTCGTGACACAGACAGACAGCCCATAATTAAAACGCATAAGAACTGTTTCAATTAAATTCCCATCTGCCAATTTAAATAGAAATTTAATCGTTCCGTCTGAAGATTGTTGTTTAATTTCTTCCGTTAAAGACCCAAGATAAAAATG
>DATGUV010000069.1:0-58628 GCA_035301025.1 Bacillota bacterium
CCAGATCCTTTAGCAATCCGTTTTTTCCTACTTGCGTTCATCACATCTGGATTTTGACGTTCCTCAATAGTCATAGATTGAATAATGGCCTCTACTTGACTAATTTGACTATCATCCAGTTGTGCGTTTTTTAACCCTTTCATTTTCGAAGCACCTGGAATCATCGCCATTAAATCTTCTAAAGGCCCCATTTGTCTCACTTGACCCATTTGTTCTAAGAAATCTTCAAAAGTAAAGGACATGGTACGCATTTTTTCTTCTAATGCTCTGGCTTGTTTCTCATCTACTTGTGTTTGAGCTTTCTCAATTAATGTGAGGACGTCTCCCATACCTAGAATTCGAGATGCCATTCGTTCTGGGTGAAATTCTTCCAATTCATCAAGTTTCTCTCCCATACCAGCAAATTTAATCGGCTTATCAGTAACAGCCTTAATCGATAAAGCTGCACCTCCACGAGTGTCACCATCTAATTTAGTTAAAACGACGCCTGAGACATCTAATTGTTCATTAAAGTTCTCTGCTACGTTTACAGCATCTTGACCTGTCATAGCATCTACTACTAAAAAGATTTCATCTGGAGAAGTCAATTGCTTGATTTCTGAAAGTTCGTTCATCAATTCACTATCTACATGTAAACGTCCTGCAGTATCAATGATGACATAATCTAGATGTTCTTCTTTTGCATGAGAAATCGCTTCTTTTGCAATATCAACAGGGTTTGCTTCTGTCCCTTTTTCAAAAACTGGAATGTCTAGTTGTTTACCTACAGTTTGCAGCTGGTTGATTGCAGCGGGACGATACACGTCACATGCTACAAGTAATGGTTTTCGATTATGTTTTTTACGGAGTAAATTCGCTAATTTTCCAGATGTCGTAGTTTTACCGGCACCTTGTAACCCAACCATCATAATTACTGTTGGCGGACGATCCGCTACTGCAATCGAACTTTTCTCTCCTCCCATTAATGATGTAAGTTCATCTTGGACAACTTTTACAACTTGTTGTCCTGGTGTTAAACTTTCCATCACTTCTGCACCAACTGCACGTTCTTTTACACAAGCGATGAAATCTTTTACTACTTTAAAGTTTACGTCAGCTTCTAATAATGCGAGACGTACCTCACGGGCCATTGCATTTACATCTTGCTCACTTACTTTACCTTTACCTGTAATCTTTTTGATTGTATCTTGTAAACGGTCGGCCAACCCTCCAAATACCATAAAGGTTCCCCCTAACCTAATTCTTTTAATTGATCTATTAATGAATGAATCTTTTCTTCTTGCTCTTCATCAATACTTTTTTCTAGTGCATTCAATAAAGAAATTCTCATTTGAAATTTTTCATAAAGCTGAATGCTCTGTTCATAGGACTCTAATATATCTTCTGTACGTTTAATGTTATCATACACTGCTTGTCTCGATACATCTGCATGATTTGCAATTTCCACAAGTGAATAATCTTCTAAATAATACATCTCCATATATTCACGTTGCTTGGGAGTGAGAAGTGTATGATAAAAATCGAGTAAATAATTTAATCGCATGGTTTTCTCAAGCAATGTTCTTCCCTCATCGTTAAGTATTTTTCCTTTACAAATGTAAGCATATCGAACATTGATTTCATCTGTCAAGCCATCGTAATTACTTATTCTTGCTCTTCTATCATTCCAGCAAATAATCCATAGACAAATGCATCAGGTTCAAAAGGTTGTAAATCTTCTACTCCTTCGCCAAGGCCTACATATTTCACTGGGATTGATAATTCTTTTCGAATGGCTAAGACAATTCCACCTTTAGCTGTTCCATCAAGTTTTGTTAACACAATACCTGATACATTTGTTACTCCTGAAAATGTTTTTGCTTGGCTTAATGCATTTTGCCCTGTTGTCGCATCTAATACAAGTAGAACCTCGTGCGGCGCCCCAGGGATTTCTCGTTCAATGATTCGATTTACTTTCTCCAGCTCATTCATAAGGTTTACCTTATTTTGTAAACGTCCTGCAGTATCGCAAATGAGTACATCTGCTTTACGTGATTTTGCAGCACGAATAGCATCAAAAATAACGGCCGCTGGATCACTTCCTTCAGATTGTTTCACTACGTCGACTTCAGTGCGTTTTCCCCACTCTTCTAACTGTTCAATAGCACCTGCTCTAAAGGTATCCCCTGCAGCGAGTACGACTTTCTTACCATCTTGTTTAAATGAGTTGGCGAGTTTACCAATAGACGTTGTTTTCCCAACACCATTCACTCCAACTACTAAAATAACCGTTAATTCCCCATCTTTTTGCATGTTAATATCAGATAGGGTCTCATCATCGTCCCCTTGATAAATAGATACAAGTGTTTCAGAGATTACTTCACGAGTATCTTTCGTATCTTTTATATTTCTACGTTTTACTTCCATTCTTAACTCATCAATAAACTCCATTACAGTAGAAACTCCCACATCCGCAGTGATTAAAACTTCTTCTAACTCTTCAAAAAAGTCTTCATCTACCCTACGATAACGTGCAATTAAATCGTTAATACGGCTGGAAAAGCTATTTCGTGTCTTTTCCATTCCTTTTTTGTACGTATCTGATACTTCGTTTGTTTCATCTTGGGTAAAGCGGCGTTTTAGCCTTTGTATAAAATTCATCTATATTCCTTCCCTTTCCTATTCAGCTTGATTCATTAATTCCTCAGTTTCTTCTAAGCGTACGGATACAAGTCTTGACACTCCTGATTCTTGCATCGTAATTCCGTATAATACGTCTGCCTTTTCCATTGTACCTTTTCTGTGTGTAATAACAATAAATTGAGTCGAAGCACTATGTTGGCGTACGTAATTTGCAAATCGAACGACATTCGCTTCATCTAAGGCTGCCTCAACCTCATCGAGTACGCAAAACGGTACAGGACGAACACGCAAAATTGCAAAGAGTAATGCTATCGCAGTTAACGATCGTTCTCCACCGGAAAGCAATCCAAGATGCTGTAATTTCTTCCCTGGTGGTTGCGCAATCATCTCTATTCCGGTGTCTAATAAATTATTTGGATCTGTTAATTTTAGTTGCGCGGATCCACCTCCAAATAACTCTTTAAAGACAACGGAAAATTCTTCTTTAATTTGTTCAAAAGTTTCGGAAAATCTTGTTTTCATTTCATGGTCCATTTCATGAATAATTGCATACAATGTTTCTTTACCTTCTACTAAATCGTCCCGTTGTTTCGTGAGAAATGCATTTCGTTCTGTAATACGATCATATTCATCAATTGCCCCTAGGTTCACAGTTCCCAGACTATCGATGGAGTTTTTTAGCTTTTGGACTTTTTCTTTCGCAGTATCCAAATCTTCTACAAAATTATATTGTTGAGTTGCTCGCTCATACGTTAAGGTATATTCCTGTTGTAATTGGGAAAGTAAATTTTCAAGTTCTACATCCAACCTGTTTTCCCGTACTTCTTTTTTCTGAATATTCTTCATGATTCCTTGTAATTGTTTTTGAGATTCTTTTAATTCACGTTCTTCACTAGACATCCATGTTGTTTGTTCATGCCTTTTACTTCTCTTTATTTGAATTTCATGATTAATTTGATTCATTGATTCAGTTGTTTGGTGAATACTTGTTTCAATTTCATCCGCATGTGCGGAGGATTTTTCAAGCTCAATATATTGTTCATATTCTTGTTTATACGAACTCGATTGTTCTTCTGCTTCAGACAACTGCTCCTTCAATGTATTCACTTTGTATTGCTGATTTTTATAACGTTCTGTTTGTTCAGCATGTTCAATTTGATAGTGATGAAGTGATTGTTCTTGTGCTTGGCGGTCCGTTTCAAAGGTTTGTTGTTGTTCAGTTAATTGTTCAATCGTTCCTTCAATTGTTTGACCCTGTTCTTCGAGCTCACCAATTTCCCGCTTTAATTGAGCCACTTGTTGGGAGTGAACATTTTGGTCATTCTTAAACTGTGAACGCTCCGCTTTAGATAAATTCAACTCATTATTTATTTGTTTTAAATCCCCTTCAGCTTGGTAAAACGCATCCCGTTTTTGTTGAACAAGAATTCTTGCTTCTGTAATCGAAGCATCTGAGTCATTCACTTCTTGTGACAGAGAAGCGACAGTAGAACGAAGATTTTCTACCTCTTCCTGTTTATCCTTAATAACGATAACAGCTTTTTGTAATCTCCCTTGAATTTCCTCTAATTCACGATCCCTTGTAAATAAAGAAGGTCCCTTTTTAAGTGCTGCGCCTCCAGACATCGCCCCTCCTGGATTTACAACATCTCCTTCCAACGTTACAACACGAAAACGTCGGTTCGTCTGTTTCGCAATTTGATTTGCATGTTTTAGTGTATCAGCAACAAGTACGTGACCCATTAAATGCTCGACAGCTTTCTTAAAAGATTCATTGACGTGAATTAAATCCGCTCCTACTCCAATAAATCCTTCTTGATTTTTTAAGGTTAGAAGCATTTGTTTAGGAACAAACCGTGGTTGAATCGAAGCTAAAGGTAAAAAGGTAGCTCGTCCATAGTTTGTTTGCTTTAACCATGAAATTGCTTCTCGTGCAGCACCATCATTTGTTGTCACAATATGTTGGGCCTGACCCCCTAAAATTGTTTCAATTGCAATCGTATATTGCTTCGGAACATCTATTAATTCTACCACTGCTCCATGTATTCCTTGAAGCTTTTTATCATCTCGTGCTTGTAATATACGTTTTACTCCATGGAAGAATCCTTGGAAGGCTTCTTTCATTTCAGCTAGAACATCTCTTCTAGATTCAAGCGTAGCCATTTTGTGTTGGTATTCATGCAATTGTTGTTGTGCCTTTTCAAAGGACTCCCTTCGTTCCTGCAACGATTGTTTTCTTTCTTGATTATCTCTCATGGATTGCTCATATAATGTATTTTTTTCCTCATATACTTGTTTGCTTTTAGTAAATGTATGCTCGACATCTTTGTACGTCTTTTCTAAACGGTTTGTTTTCTCTTTTTGAGAGAGGTCTTTTTGTTCCAATTGTGCTAAATGACGCTCAGTAGATTGTAATTCATTGCGTTTAGCAGCTTGTTCATTTAGTAAATCAATGTATGCAGATTTTTGTTCTTCTAACTCTTCTGCCAGCGTTTCTTTGCTTGCAACAAGAGATTTTTGGATATCACGGATTTTTTTATCGGTCAGCTTAAGTTCCGATTTTAATGTTTGTTCAATATCTATTTCGTGTGTTATGTTTTTTTGGACGTGTTCTATCCGCTCATCTACTTGTTCGATTTGTTTTTTAACATGTTCTTTATTCGACGAAGCGTGTTTCGTCCGTTCTTCAAATAACTTTTTTTGTCCTTCAAGTTGCTCCACCGATTTTGTCTCTTCTAATAATTTCCCTTGAAGTTGTTCAATCGTTTGATCCAAAAGATTCATTGCTTCTTTTGTTTCTTCCATCCGAGTTTCTTTCTTTTGAATCGATGTAGCTAATGTAATATGTTCAACTTTCTCATCTTCAATCGTTTTCTTTAATTGTTCCCATGTATGATGTAATTTTTTTATGTGTGTAATAATATAGGAAACTTCTTTTGACTGTAGCTCTTCTTTATAAGCAATATATGTTTTGGCTGTTTGCGCTTGTTTTTCAAGTGGAGCTAATTGTTGTTCAATTTCATGCATAATATCTTCAATCCGAAATAAATTTTCTTCTGTTTCGGCTAATTTGTATTCAGCTTGTTGTTTTCGTTGCTTGTACTTTAAAACTCCTGCTGCTTCTTCAAAAATCGTTCGTCTCTCTTCAGCTTTGGAACTTAGAATTTCTTCGACTTTCCCCTGTCCTATAATAGAGAAGGCATCTCTTCCTAATCCAGAATCCATAAATAATTCGACGATATCTTTTAACCGACATGCCTGTTTATTAATATAAAACTCACTCATTCCTGAACGATATACTCGGCGTGTAATGCTAACTTCTTCATAATCAAGTGGGAGTTGCTTAGAGGTATTATCAAGAGTTAATGTTACTTCAGCCACGTTTAACGCATTTCGACTGTCACTACCTTGGAAAATAATGTCTTCCATTTTTGAACCCCTTAAGGAGCGGACAGATTGCTCCCCTAGCACCCATCTGATTGCATCAGTAATGTTGCTTTTTCCACTTCCATTAGGCCCAACTACTGCAGTGAGTCCAGGAACAAATTCAACGTTAATACGTTCTGCAAATGATTTGAAGCCAACACTTTCTAGTCGTTTTAGATACATCTTTTATTCTCCTTATTTATTGACCGATTTCTCCTATTTCAGACGATGGTGCATGCAAATACTTGGTTTTTTTCTTCTTTTATTTTATCATGATACGTATGTGAAAGGAATAGTAGAAAGCGAATTCATTAGAAATGGACATTCGGAAATAACACTGTTCAAGATATAGAATAAATAGTAGACGGGGTGCGAAAATGGATTTAAATGAAAAATCTGCGGAAAATGTTTCATATATGCTTGATCAAATGGCTAAAAAATTAGAGGTTGCCAATCAGATTGTATTTGATCCAAAAGGATATGACTTATCAAAATATGATGAAATAAAGTTTATGTATGATTTTATTATGAAACAAAACACGTTAAGTGCCGCAGAAACAACGGCATTTATCGATGAATTAAGAAGTGTTCGAGTAGATTCATAAACTTGTTATGGAGGTGTTCACAAGATATGAGCACCTCTTTATTGTTGTGCACGTAGGCTATCAATGGCTTTTTTGGCTGCGCGCTGTTCAGCTTCTTTTTTTGATAATCCCGTTCCTGTTGTGGCTAGCCATTCGTTCACAGTTACTTGAGCAACAAACTCTCGGTCATGAGCAGGCCCACGCTCTTCAATAATCGCATACGAGACTTGTTGTCTACTTTCACGCTGAACGATTTCTTGTAAAGTCGTTTTATAATCCATTGCCGAGGAAAATTGTGAAGGTCCGGCATAAATGTATAGATGCTCCTCTAAAAACTCATAGACACGGTCAAACCCTTGATCCACATACAGTGCTCCTAAAAACGCCTCAAAAACATCTGCAAGAATGGATGGACGCTTTCTTCCTCCAGAGGATTCTTCCCCTTTGCCTAACATTAGAAATTGACCAAACTCAAGTTTTTTTGCAACCGAAAATAATGTAGATTCCCTTACTAAAAAAGCTCGTAACTTTGTCATTTCGCCTTCAGACATGGCAGGAATGCGGTGATATAAAAAGTGAGAAACTCCTAGTTCGAGGATAGCATCTCCTAGAAATTCTAATCGCTCATTATCATCTGCCCGCTCCAAGCGATGCTCATTTACATAAGAAGAATGAATAAACGCTTGTTTGAGGATATTTTCGTTTTGGAATGTAATGCCTAATTTTTGTTGAAGCAATTGATAATCCATCGTTTCACCTTCTTCTTCAGGGGATATAAGAAATAGGAAAGTCTCGCTTAACTCGCGAGACTTTCATTACATTTTATTTGTGCACCGTGGAGGTCGCTTGTTATTCTTGTGTACTCTTTATGTACTCTACTGCGTCTCCAACAGTATTAATCTTTTCTGCTTCTTCATCTGCAATTTCCATGTCAAACTCATCTTCTAATTCCATAACTAGTTCAACTACGTCTAATGAGTCCGCATCTAAGTCCTCAGTGAATGAAGCTTCCATTGTAACAAGATCCTCTTCCACGTCTAATTGATCAACAATGATTTCTTTTACACGATCAAAAATTTCAGCCATTCTCATTCACCTCCCTTCAATCCATTGTAAGATTATAATCGATTCGTCGATGGTATGCAAATCGATTTCATTAAAAAATAAAGCTTTATTCCTTGCTCCTTCCCGTATCCACGGGATTGTGTACATTGTCTGAATTTCTCACAAGAACATTACATTACCATTCCACCATCAATATGAATGGTTTGTCCAGTAATATATGCAGCATCCTCTGATGCTAAAAAGCGAACAACAGTTGCTACGTTTTCAGGTGTACCCAATTTTTTCAATGGAACAAGTTCAAGCATACTTTCACGTTGCTCATCTGTTAATTGGTCTGTCATATCGGTTGAAATAAATCCAGGTGCAACTGCATTCACTAATATATTTCTAGAAGCCAATTCTTTTGCAACAGATTTGGTCATCCCAATAACTCCTGCTTTAGCAGCTACATAATTAGCTTGACCTGGGTTACCGCTAACCCCAACAATGGAGGCAACGTTGATAATTCTTCCACCTTTTTGTTTCATCATAGGTCTTGCAACTGCTTTTGTACATAAGAAAACACCTTTTAAATTTGTGTTAATCACTTGGTCAAAATCGTCTTCTTTCATGCGCATAAGTAAGTTATCTTTTGTAATTCCAGCATTGTTCACTAATATATCAATGGAACCAAATGTATCTACAACAGACTTGACCATCTTTTTCACACTTGCTTCATCCGATACATCTGCTTGAATTTTAAATGCTTTTTGACCTAACGCTTCAATTTCTTCCACAACTGCTTGGGCTCGCTCTTCACTTCCTGCATAGTTTATTGCTACATGGGCACCTTGTTTTGCAAGTTCTAAGGCAATAGAACGGCCAATTCCTCTTGAAGCTCCAGTTACGAGTACGTGTTTCCCGTGTAACATGTTATTCATCTCCCTTATACCAGTCCAAAAACTTTTGTAGTGATACTTCATCTTGAATGGAAAATGTCGGAAGTTTACGATTAATTTTTCGCAACAGTCCACTTAACACTTTCCCATTTCCAACTTCAACAAACGCTTCCGCACCTGCATCTATCATGTGTTGAATGGATTGTTCAAACTGCACAGGTGAGAATAATTGTTCAAAAAGCAAATGTTCGATTTCTCCCTTGTCTGTTACAGGCTCTGCAGTAACGTTTGCATAAACAGGTGTGTGCGCATCATTAAAAGACACTTCTTTTAACCGCTCCTTAAATTCTACACTTGCTGGTTTCATCAAACGAGAATGAAACGGTCCACTAACGTTTAAGGGAAGAACCCTTCTTGCACCTGCATCTGTCAACAATGGAATACTTTGATCAACCCCAGATTTCGTTCCAGAAATGACAATTTGTCCTGGACAATTGATATTCGCAATATCAACTACTTCAGATTCCTGTAATGATTGCAATGCTTCCTCGATTGTTTCTATTGATAATCCTAATACTGCAGCCATCGCTCCTTCTCCAGTTGGAACAGCTTTTTCCATGCATGCTCCTCTAAAAGCAACAAGGGGAAGAGCCTCATCAACCGTAAGAGCACCGGCTGCAACAAGTGCACTATATTCTCCCAAACTATGACCTACAACCATTGAAGGATGTATTTCCTCACGAGCTAAACGTCTCAGTACAGCAACACTTGATAGTAACAGTGCTGGTTGTGCGTGTTCCGTTTTTGTAAGAACCTCTTCAGGTCCTTCAAACATATATGAAAGTAAATCAAAAGGTACTAATGTATTCGCATGATCAAACAATTGTTGAGTTTCTTCATCTGTGTCATACCAATTTTTAGCCATTCCTACCGTTTGTGAACCTTGTCCAGGAAACATAAATGCTATTTTCCTCATGTAGTTTCCTCCTTTTTATCTTGTTCTATGTATGTTGCTATCGTTTCTTCGATGGTAGAGTTCACTTGATGTTCTACCATATGGCAAGCTTGTTTAATTGCACTAAAAATCGCTTGTCCATTTGATGAACCATGAGCTTTAATAACAGGTGCAGCTAAACCGAATAATCCTGCTCCACCATACTCTGAGTAATCCAATTGTTCTTTTAAGTCTTTTAAGTTATTTTTCATCATCATAGCAGCAATTTTTGTTTTAAATGACGCCATGAATGTATCCTTTAACAAAGAAAACATCATATCAGCAGTACCTTCGATTGTTTTTAGCGCAACATTTCCACTAAATCCATCGGTAACAACTACATCAGCAACACCTGCTAATAAGTCACGTGCTTCTACGTTTCCAATAAACTGAACGGGAGCTTTTGACAGCAATTGAAACGCTTTTTTAGTTAAGTCATTTCCTTTACCATCTTCTGTTCCAACATTCAGAAGTCCAACTGTTGGATTCTTAATTCCTCTCACCTTCTCCGCGTAAATGGATCCCATAATTGCATATTGTAAAAGATGATTGGGACTTGCATCCACATTTGCACCAACATCTAGTAAAACGAATCCTTTTCCGTCTAATGTTGGCAATGTTGGGCTTAACGCAGGACGTTGAATTCCTTTCGTTCGACCAACAATAAATAATCCTGCACTCATCAAGGCACCTGTATTTCCTGCAGAAATACAAGCATCTGCTTCTTCATTCTTTACTTTATTCGCCATCAGAACAAGAGATGCCTCTTTTTTTCTACGAACTGCACGAACCGGCTCATCATCACCTGTAATAACTTCTTTCGTATGTACAACATCAATACGTGTATGATCTGTTAACAATGGACGAATTTGGTCTTCATCACCAACAAGTGTAATATGTACGTCAGGTAAATGTGCAATAGCTTTCATCGCGCCTTCTACAACTGAAGCAGGAGCATGATCTCCCCCCATAGCATCTATTGCTAATCTCATTTGTTATTCCTCCTTGCGTTCTTTTGTACGATACATATAGAACAAACCATTAAATACTTCTTTTTGTCCTACATAACTTTGCACTCGAACTTTTGATAAATGTTTATGTGTAGCTTCTTCTACGTGTGCTTTAGCTACGACTCGTTCATTTTCTTTCACCTGATGATTAAATGCTATTTCTGCCTTTGATGTGAGAGCTAACTCATCATTAATAACTGCAACAGCTAAAGAGTTCGCTTGTGCAAATAAATGGTGACCACGGGCTATTTTATTTCGAGAAAAAACGTGTTCAGAGCGAATATCTAAAATAGATATTGCACGTTTATCTAGTTCTAAATCAACAACTTCCCCAATGATTTCATCTAAAGGAAGAGCTTTTACAGTTTCATTCCATTGATTCGTTGCAACGGTTTTAATACGCTTTCTTAGTTCAGGAATATTAAGCTCCATACGATCTAAACGAATGGTTTGGATACTAACTGAAAAGGTACGGGCTAACTCTTCATCGGTTACAAATGGTGTTTGTTCAATGGTTTCTTGCAATAAACGCTGTCGTTCTGCTTTACTTGTTTTCATGCACCGCACCGTCCCTTCTTCGTATTATGACTTGGTACTAATAGTAATATATAACACCTCGAAAAAGAATGCAAGCACCTTTTAATCAAGCTTCTCCTCAAGAGGATTATTGGATTTCAAATATTTTTTTAACGATTCATATGCAGGATTTTCCTCGAGTAAATTAGCTTCTATTATTTTAACCGCATCCTGTCTAGCTGTTTCAAGGGCACGGTAATCTTCAACGATGTTAGCAACTTTAAATTCTGGGACACCGCTTTGTTTTCTCCCAAAAAAATCCCCTGGGCCCCTAAGTTGTAAATCTCGCTCAGATAATTCAAATCCGTCTGTCGTTTCGGTCATAATTCGCATGCGTTCTTGTCCTATTTTCCCTTGTGGATCTGCAATGAGCATACAATAACTTTGTACATCACCTCGCCCAACTCTTCCTCTTAATTGATGAAGTTGTGATAAGCCGAAACGCTCTGCATTATATATTGCCATTATAGTTGCGTTTGGAACGTTCACACCTACTTCAATGACAGTTGTAGATACGAGTACTTGGATTTCGTTGTCAACATATTGCTTCATAATGTCATCTTTTTCTTCTACTGTTAATCGACCATGCATAAGTCCCACACGAAAATCTGGCTCAAAATAGAGTTTCATTTGCTCATAAATGTGCTCTGCATTTTGCATATCGAGTACTTCGGATTCCTCAATTAACGGGCAAATCATATATACCTGTTCGCCTTTTTGCATGTGACTTTTCATAAATTCTAATAATCGGGGAATCATTTTCTCTTTTATCCAATGTGTTTCCACAGGTTTTCTTCCTGCAGGCATTTCGTCTATAATAGATACATCCATATCCCCAAAGGTAGTAATGGCTAATGTTCGGGGAATTGGAGTTGCTGTCATAAATAACACATCTGGAAATAACCCTTTATCTCGTAGTACACGACGTTGCTTTACTCCGAACCGATGTTGTTCGTCAATAATTGTCAAACCTAGGTCGTGAAAGTGTACATCATCCTGAATGAGAGCATGGGTTCCAATGACAATGTCTATTTCTTTTTCGTAGATGGAAGTTAGTAATGCATCTCTTTTCTTTCCTTTTGTGGAGCCAGTTAATAATGCAATCGATAGTCGGTCACCAAAAAACTGTTGGAAGGAAAGAAAGTGTTGTTCAGCTAATATTTCAGTTGGAACCATTAAAGCCCCTTGTTTACCGGACAGAACAGATGCATATAGTGCTATTGCCGCAACAGCAGTCTTTCCTGATCCCACATCTCCTTGCAGTAATCGGTTCATCCGGTAATCTGATCGCATATCCGTTAAGATTTGATCTGTTACCCTTTGTTGAGCAGATGTTAATGAGAATGGAAAGGACTTAATAAACGTATCTAATAAAGCTTGATCAAATTGATGTGCAGCTCCTGTTGTCGATTCTCGAATTTCTTTACGCATTCGTTGCATACGGATTTGAAAAATTAATAATTCTTCATATGTAAACCGTCTGCGGGCATGTTTTAATGCATATGCGCTTTCTGGTTGGTGAAGGGTTTGAAGTGCTTCTTTTCTAGTAGGTAGTTTATAATCTCTTAAATATGATGTTGGAAGGATTTCTGTTACCTCATCAACATATTCCTCCATTGCTTCAGAGATGATTTTTCGTAAACGAAATGGTTTCATGTCTCCTTTAAGCGGATATTTAGGTGTAATAGTTGCAGAAGAATTTGTAGGTGTCCCTTCTTCATATTTTTGAGCTGTTAATTGTAAACGGTGAGCATCCCACTTACCGGTAAATGTAAAAGTTTTATGTGGATGTAAGTGATTTTTAGCAAACGGACGGTTAAACATAACAACCTTAATGGCTACACCTTCTACTTGAATCGTGCAGGTGAGACGTGATTTCTTACGGCCATAAAACGTTACTGTTGGAGCATATAAAATAGTGCCAACAAGTGTAACCGTTTCATCATGTTGGCACTCCGCTAATGGTTTTATTTCAATGATGTCATATCCGAGAGGCACGTAAAACAACAAATCTTCTATCGTTTTAACGTCCATTAACTCTAGACTTTCTGCAGTTTTAGTTCCAATTCCTTTCAAATGTGTAACGGATTCATTTAGCATCATATACCACTCTTTCTAACTTGTTCTTCCAAAAATCTTTTCTTTCAAGAATCTTCCTGTAGGTGTATCTGCTAATCCACCTTCACCAGTTTCTCGTAATTCAGAAGGCATCGTTTGACCTATGCGGTACATCGCTCCTATTACCTCGTCACATGGAATACGGCTTGTTACTCCAGCTAACGCTAAATCAGCTGAGACAATCGCTAAAGATGCTCCACCTGCATTTCGTTTTACACAAGGGACTTCCACGAGCCCAGCAACTGGATCACAAACAAGTCCTAGCATGTTTTTTAATGTCATTGCAAAAGCTTCTGAACATTGTTGGGGAGTTCCACCAGCCATTTCCACAATTGCTGCTGAAGCCATCGCTCCTGCTGAACCAACTTCCGCTTGACATCCTCCTGCTGCCCCAGAAATAAATGCATTATTTGCAACAACAAATCCGAATGCCCCCGATGTAAATAAATACCGAACCATTTGATCATGTGTAGGATTCAATTGTTTTTTTACGGCAAACAATGTTCCTGGCACAACTCCAGCACTTCCAGCAGTAGGAGTCGCACAAATCATCCCCATAGCAGCATTTACTTCATTTGTACCCATCGCCTTACTGACAGCGTCTAACATAATATTTCCAGAAAGAGGTGTATGTTCTTTCATATATTCTTGCACACGCACCGCATCTCCACCTGTTAAACCAGTAACAGATGTGACACCTTTTAAACTGTCTTCTACCGCTTTCTCCATCACTTCTAAATTTCTTTCCATTTGTTCGTATACTTCTTCACGTGTAAGTTGTTTTACGTCCATTTCTTGACGAATCATTACTTCAGAAATTAATATATTTTCTTTTTCTGCTTTTTCTACTAATTCTGCGACTGTTCGAAACATTCTTTGTCCCCCCTTTAATTAGCTAATGAGTGTTGACACTTGAATAATGTGGTCTGCTTCTTGTAGTTCAGTTAAAACATCTTTTTCTACATTTTGGTCAACCTCAATAACCATCAACGCTTCTTTCCCGACATCTTTTCGATTCACTTCCATATGACCTATATTTATTTCATGTTTAGCAAGTATTTTAGTAACAGATGCGATGGCTCCAAACCGATCATTATGCACAACTAAAATAGCTGGATGATTTCCAGAAATTTTGAGATCAAATCCATTAATTTCTATGATTTCAATTTTCCCTCCACCGATTGAGATACCAACCATTTCAATACTATCCGTTTCATCCCCAATCGTTAGACGAGCTGTATTCGGATGTGGAGCTCGTCCGTTTTCCTCAATAAATTCAATATCTATCTGCTTCTCTTCAGCAATAACAAGGGATTGATCCAATCGTTTATCATCTGTTTGAAAACCAAGTAGCCCCCCAACAAGGGCAAAATCTGTCCCATGGCCTTTATATGTTTTAGCGAATGATTCATATAATCTGATTTGTGCCCACGTTGGTTCTTTTCCAAATAAATCTCTTGCAGTTTTGCCGATTCGTGCAGCACCTGCTGTATGTGAACTTGAAGGTCCAATCATAACAGGACCAATAATATCAAATACTGATGTGAATTTCATTCTGTCACCGCCTTATTTACTCATTTTCTATTCTACATTATAACAGTTATCAGTTGATTAGTCGATGTGTTCTAAAGAGGATATGCGTAAGGTATCCAACCTGATGATTATTTCATCCACAAAAAGACAGTAGCTCTTTATGTAAGCTACTGTCTTTTTTGGTATCTTATTCAACTGCGATGATATATGAATAAATAGGTTGTTCCCCATTGTAAATTTCTAATTCAATATCTTCATCAAACGTTTCTTCTACATATGCTTCTAGTGACTTAATCTCATCATCTTCAACGTCTTCCCCATAAATAATAGTAATAATTTCGTCTTCATCATCAATGAGGTCTTTAAGTAAAGATTTTGTAGCGTCTAATCGATCTGGATCGGATGCTTTTATTTTCCCTTCATTGATTCCCATGAAATTTCCTTTAGCAATGGTTAATCCGTCAATTTGTGTGTCGCGAACGGCATACGTAACTTGTCCAGTTTTTACAAAACTAGCCGCTTCTGTCATTTCAGCTTTATTATCCGCTAAACTCGCTTCAGGATTTAATACGAGCAGTGCACTTATTCCTTGAGGGATTGTAGCCGTTGGAACGACTGCAACATGATCCCCTGCTAATTCTGCCGCTTGTTCAGCCGCCATTGTAATATTTTTATTGTTTGGTAAAACAATTACTTGTTTAGCATGTGCTTCTTCTATAGCGCTCGTAATATCTTGTGTACTAGGATTCATTGTTTGACCACCTTCAATGACTACTCGTGCGCCAAGGCTTTCAAACAATGATTTCATACCTGATCCCATAGCAACTGTCACAACTGCAAAATCAACAAGTTCTTTTTCCTCTTGTTTCTTTGCCGTTGCGTCCTTCTCTCCTACAATAGATGTATGTTGCTCACGCATATTTTCAATATCTATATTCACGAGGCGTCCAAAGTTTTGACTCAACGTCATCACGTTGCCCGGATATTCTGTATGAATATGTACTTTAACAACATCGTCATCTGAAATAACGACTAATGAATCTCCATTTTTACTCAATTCTTCACGATATGCATCTTCAGAAAACGGATGTTCGTTTAATTTATCTTGTTCAAATTTAACCATAAACTCTGTACAATAACCGTACACAATATCTTCTGTGTCCATAAAGTCTTGTGCTGATTTGTGATGTTCCGCATTGACAAGCTCTTCAATGTCTACTTCTTCTAAGTCTGTTGCAGGTAATTTTTCTCCTTTTAAGGAAGCAAGAAATCCTTCATAAATCGTAACAAGTCCTTGACCTCCAGAGTCAACAACACCAACTTCCTTTAACACGGGAAGTAAATCTGGTGTACGTTTTAAAGATGCTTTCGCTTCTTCTAAAACTTGTTCCATAAAGGAAATAACATCTTTTTCTTGGCCCTCTAAAGCAGCTGCTTTAGCCCCCGAATCTTTTGCAACAGTTAAAATTGTACCCTCTACAGGTTTCATTACTGCTTTATAAGCTGTTTCTACCCCGCTTTGAAAAGCATCAGCTAATTCTGTTGTTGTAACTGTTTCTTTTCCTTTAAATCCTTTCGCAAATCCTCTAAATATTTGCGATAAGATTACCCCTGAATTCCCTCTTGCACCCATCAGTAAACCTTTTGCAAATGCTTCAGATGCAACAGATATATTTGTACTATTTGCTTTTTTTAATTCACTGACTCCGGAAGTCATGGATAAATTCATATTTGTTCCAGTATCCCCATCAGGGACAGGAAAAACGTTTAACGCGTCAATTGTTTTGGAATGATTCGATAAATGTCTCGCGCCGGCCATGACCATATCAGTAAAAGTGTTTCCGTCTAACGTCTGCATCGTCACCTTATTTCCTCCTTCAACATCATCACCTTTATGCAGTGATTACTCCTTTGCCACACGAACCCCTTGGATATAAACATTTATGGAGTCAACTGCTAATCCTAATGTTTGATTTAATGTATATTTTACTTTTGATTGAACATTATTTGCTACTTCAGATATTTTCGTTCCATAACTCACTATGATGTACATGTCAACATGAAGACGATCTTCATCTTGCCTGACTACAATTCCACGCGAGTAATTTTCTTTACGTAAAATCTCAGCAAGACCGTCTCTAATTTGGCTTTTAGATGCCATTCCTACAATTCCATAACATTCCATGGCTGCTCCGCCTGCAATTGTTGCTACCACTTCATTTGTGATTGTTACTTGGCCATCATGTGTATTTAATTCAATGGACATTATTTTCCTCCTTCATCACTCGTTATATTTAACATAAATCATTTACTGTAACGTGAAGAAAAACCATTCTTTCTTTTGGAGCTTTTATCCCTTATAAGAATGAATGATATTCATCATTCTGTCAAGAGTTAATATTAGTATTCCTTATGAATAGGATTGCATTAAGTACAAACTTATGATAAATTAAATAAGTAGAAATTGATTGACGTGTTTAGTAGGAGGGAATTATCATGGCAAGAAAATGTGTAATTACTGGTCGTTCGACTGGTACAGGAAACAAACGTTCACATGCACTTAACTCAAACCGCCGTAAGTGGAAAGCGAATGTGCAAAAAGCACGTATTTTAGTGGATGGAAAGCCACAACGTGTATATGTGTCTGCACGTGCCCTTAAATCTGGTAAAGTGAAACGAGTATAGTATATTATTATACTTTAATGAAAATATGTGTAAAAAAAGCATCCATAAATATGGGTGCTTTTTTCTTTGTTTACTCATACACATTCAGATCATCATTGCATGTATCATAATCACTAGCTACATTACATGCATTCAGGGGTGTGGTTCTTTATTGAGCAATGGAATTATTTCTCTTTTTTAAAGACATTAATAATCACTCGAACAAAACCTCCAAGAAACCTCGGGAGTTTAATTGTGTAAAATTTCATTTTCCCCCTCCTCTTATACAAAAAAGCTCGTTAGTAGTAATAAGATAGTATGATTGTTCACGACTCTTTATAACTAACCATATGCTACTACCCTTTTAAAAATGCACCTTTTTCAAAAAGGAATGTTTTTGTATGAAGAAAGGTTCTTTCACAGTTTTCCCAATCTGATTACATTTCAGAAACATACACTACATGTCTTCCTCAGTTCGTTCTCTTTGTGCAGCATTTTTAATTGCTTCAATAGCTTCTTTTCGATTTTTTTGATTATATACTGCACTTCCGGCAACTAAGATGTCTGCACCTGCTTGTGCGCAGAGTGATGCTGTTTCAGTGTTTACGCCACCATCTACTTCGATTACGTAAGAATAATTGTGCTCTTCTCGCCAATCATTCAAAAGCTGAATTTTATCTACACAGCTTGATATGAAAGACTGTCCTCCGAATCCAGGATTCACTGTCATAACAAGCACTAAATCCACAATTGGCAGAACTTCTTTTATTAAATGTACTGGTGTGGCAGGATTCATTACAACACCAGCTTGTATTCCTTCAGATTTAATTTGTTGAATCGTTCGATGAAGATGCACACATGTTTCTTGGTGAACGGTAATAATATCTGCGCCAGCTTCAGCAAATGTAGAAATATAATGTTCTGGATTCTCAATCATTAAATGTACATCTAATGGTAAATCCGTTACTGGTCGAACGGCTTCAACAATTAATGGTCCTATTGTAATGTTTGGAACAAAGTGCCCGTCCATAACGTCAATATGAATATACTCCGCTCCTGCTTCTTCAACTTCTTTTATTTCCGCGCCTAATTTCGCAAAATCTGCTGATAAAATGGATGGTGCTATTTTAACCATGTTTTAATACCTCGGCTTTCTATCTTGGATTTCTTTCATAAATGCTACGTAATGTTTGTAGCGCGTTTCTTCAATGTCTTTAATTTCTACTGCTTGTTTGACAGCACATTGTGGTTCATTCATATGTAAGCATCCTCTAAACTTACATTGATGTGCGCGAATCCTCATTTCTGGAAATGCATTTGAAAGTTCCTCAGCTTCAATGTCATCAAAGTTTACAACACTAAATCCTGGTGTGTCTGCTACTAAACCATCTCCAATGGTTAATAATTCTACGTGACGTGTTGT
Source organism: Bacillota bacterium (assembly GCA_035301025.1). Classification (GTDB taxonomy): domain Bacteria; phylum Bacillota; class Bacilli; order Bacillales; family Amphibacillaceae; genus CALAMD01. Next base: position 18,894 of record DATGUV010000069.1, read on the forward strand.
ATGCTTTCCTCGTCCTAAACTTTTCGAGATCGCGTCTGTTTTAATCGATAATGATTCATCAATCGCATTTAATAGTGATGATTTCCCTACACCAGATTGACCTGTAATGACGGAAACTTTATTTTCAAAGTGAGAATAAATATATTCAATGGTTTCCTCATTCATTTCAAAAATTGATAATAGCAGGACATCGTAGCCGATTCTTTCATACTTTTCTTTCCATTGTTTGATTTCTTGATGCATATCTTTATCTAACTGGTCAACCTTTGTTATATAAATTAAAGGTTGAATATGCTTTGATTCTAAAAACACTAAAAACCGATCAAGTAATAAAGGACTAAAAGATGGTTCTTTTGCAGACATAACGACTAGTGCTTGATCAATATTCGCAATAGGTGGCCTTTGGAGTGTATTTGTTCTTTCTTCTATATCTTTTATGTATCCTTCTTCGTTTTCATCAATTTCAAAGGATACAAAATCACCGACGAGAGGGGATCGGTTTTGTTTTCGAAATACCCCTCGTCCTTTACATGGATACACAATTCCATCAGTTTCAACATAATAAAACCCACTAATCGCTTTTACAATTCGTCCTTTTTTCATGAATGAACCACCTTCACTATTATGGTATTTCTTTTTGTGTAAGTACTTCTCCGTCTCGTTCGACTCGATACTCTGCTGTCTCACCTTCCTCAATGGTTAGTGTAATAGAGTATTCTTTGTCTTCAGTGATGGTCTCTTGTTTATATACATCTTCTATTTTATTGTTCATATCTTTAATATAAATAGTTACAGTCTGAGGTTCACGTTCTTTATTTTCATCCTCTTCTTCATCATCTGGCGCATTTGTATATGGAACCGAAAATGTGACTGTATGCAGATTTGGTGGCTTTTCTTCCGGTCCTAATGATACAGAAACTTGAACTGTGGAACCTTCTTTAACCGAAGCGTTTGCACCTGGATTCTGTTTCACAATTAAACCTTCTTCAACACTGTCTGAGTGTACTTCTTCAGTGTTTAATGTGAGGCCGTTATCCTCTGCATAGCTTTCTGCTTCTTCAAGGGACAAGCCAACTAAGTCTTTTAATTGGAAAGACTCTGGCCCAATACTAACTTCAAAAATAACCCGTGTTTCACTTGGAACAACGAGTGAACCGCTATCTGGTTGTACTTGAGACAAGATTTCACCTACAGGCTTATCCGAATGTTTTTCATAAGAAATAATGTCTGTGAATCCTTTGTCTTCTAACAACCTCTCAGCTTGTTCGAAGTCGTAACCAACATAGTTATCAAACTCAAACTTTTCTTTCCCGTCACTAACATATACTTTAATCGTTGATTCCTCTTTAACTGTCCTGCCTGCTTTTGGATCTGTTTTTACAACATGTCCTTCTTCAACATCTTCACTAAAAGTAGCTTCCTCTTCCACAACTAGGTTAAGTTCCTCTAAGATTTCAAGGGCTTCATCTATTGGCCGTTCTACGACATCTGGAATAGTTACGTCTTTCAATTTAAATAAAGATGGGAGTAAAAACAATGCAAGAACAGCTGATAAAACAACAATAAATAATGCGAAGCCTATCCACAACCATTTTTTCTTCTTCTTTTTTGGCTTCTTTTTCTTCTTTTTATCCGGCGAATCTTGTGAGTCTTGTTCTGCTTCAACCGCCGCTGCATCCATTCGAATCGTTTGTGCATCTGTACGATGAACCATCGTTTCTTGATCAGGTTCTACTCCCATATGATCATCAGTAATCACTGGTATTGCTTTTGTTTCTTCTCCGGCTTCAACAGGTGGAGAAAACTTTGGTTCTTGCAGATGACTTGGATCAAGGGCATGTTCTAATTTACTATGCATCTCAGTAACACCTATGTATCGATGGAATGGATCTTTTGCCATTGCTTGTAATACAATGTTCTCAACACTTTGTGGGATACTAGGATCAATCGCCCGAACAGATGGTGGATCATTTTGTAAATGTTTCAGTGCAATCGATACAGGTGATTGTCCAGTAAATGGTAGTTTACCAGTTAGTAACTCAAATAAAACAATCCCAAGTGAATAAATATCTGACTTTTTCGTAGCCATTCCACCACGTGCTTGCTCTGGTGATAAATAATGGACTGAACCTAAAATCGAATTTGTTCGTGTTAAAGAAGTTGCACTTAAAGCAATTGCAATTCCAAAATCCGTCACCTTTATTTGACCTGTTTGATCCATTAAAATATTTTGTGGCTTAATGTCTCTATGTACTAAGTCATTTTCATGAGCATGGGCAATCGCAGAAGTTATTTGTTGCATAATCCGCAGGGACTCTTCAACACCAATAGGACCATATTTTTGAATGTATTCTTTTAACGTTAAACCATCTACATATTCCATAGCCATATATAAAATATGGTCTTCCTCTCCTACATCGAAAATATTAACGATATTTGGATGGGATAAGCTTGTCGCCGCTTGTGCTTCCCTATGGAATCTTTCTATGAATTCGTCGTCATTGGCATATTCTAATCTTAGTACTTTAACTGCTACATCACGGTTTAAAATGGTATCTGTAGCTAAATACACATTTGCCATTCCACCGCCACCAATGGTTTTTTTAATTAAATATCGTTCATCAAGCAAGTGTCCTTCTAACATGTTTTCTCACCTTCTTCCGCTTCTTCATTGTTGTCGATTAAGATGAGGGATATATTATCTTCTCCGCCTCGTTCATTTGCAAGCTGGACCATGCTCTGAGCAATGTCCTCAATCGATTCGGTTTGTTTTAAGAACGCTTCGATTTCGTCATCTTCAATTTTATCTGTGACTCCATCTGTGCAAAGGAGTACTCGTTCATGGGTTTCAATTGTTAACGTTCGTACATCTGCTTGGACGGTGGATTGTGTTCCAAGTGATTTTAAAATGACGTTTTTTCTTGGATGATTGTGTGCTTCTTTCTTCGTTATTTCTCCAGATCGAATGAGTTCGTTCACTAACGAATGATCTTCCGTTACTTGTGTAAATCTTTCACTGTTTAATGTATAGCACCTACTATCACCAATGTGGGCAACAGTTGCAAATTCATTGGTCATAATTACAATCACAACGGTTGTCCCCATTCCCTCACACTCTTTTACGTCTTGTGAGCGTGCGTACATTTTTTCATTTACATCTTGGAGCATTTCTGTAAGCCATTGTTCCGCTTCATCAGGTGTAAATGGATCATTCTCTCTCATCCATCGTTCTTTAAAATTAGATACAGCCATTGAGCTAGCAACATCGCCTGCTTGATGACCACCCATTCCATCAGCAATAATTGCTAACAATTGACCCGATTGATTGTAAAATATCCCACCAGCATCTTCATTAAGTGGCCGTACTTGTCCTCGATCTGTAATAAACCGAGCATTCATGTAATCACCTCATCCAAGAAAAATTCAAATTCATTATGTATGTCTTTCTAAGCGAAAAATTTCATCTTTCATTCAAATATTACACCTTCATACTTTTTAATAAAGGACTCCTTCATCTCATACAAAGTTTCAAATAAAGGTGCTACCTGAATGAATTTCATAATGAGCCAAAATAACTACTGCATGTATTTTCAAGCGACTTAACGGAACTACATGTTGTAGTGAGGTCGTATAAAATACGTATTATGAAATTCATGAACCTCATGATGGAATAAAGGAGTTCATGGAAATAAGAAAAGGTATTGTTACCAAAATAATATAGATATATGAGTTGTTTTACAAGTTTTTCCTTATGTTTTGAAGATGTTATAGTGAGTGAATTTCAGAATTGCCCAAATTAGCTATTTGAATACAACATGTAGTTTCAAGCGGCTGAGCGGAACTACATGTTGTAGGAAAGTAGCATAAAATACGTATTATGGAATTCATTAAAGTATTCAATCTGAATCAAAGGTCTCTCCTACAGGAAGTCGATCTGAAGAACCTCTTAAATATTCTTCAGTAGTCATCTTTCTACTGCCAGATGGTTGTATTTTAATAAGTTCTATACCTTTACCATCTCCACAAGTAACGATTACTGTTTGATCATCTGTATGGCGGACGATTTCTCCTGGCACACTCCCTACTTGTTTATCTACTATTTGTGCTTTCCACAGTTTCACCGTTTTTCCGTTTAGTGTTGTAAAAGCGACCGGCCATGGACAAAGTCCGCGAATATGATTGTATATTTCTATACTATCTTTTTTCCAATCAATTTTTTCTACATCCCGATCAATATTTGGAGCATAGGTTGCTTGCTCTTTCTCTTGTTTTTCTGCTTTGATCGTTTCATTAAAGATATGTGGAAGAGTTTCTTTCAACAGAGTTGCTCCAACTTCAGATAGTTTATTATGAAGAGTTCCTACATTATCCGTATGTTCGATATCCACTTCTTTCTTTGCTAACATATCCCCAGCATCTAGTTGTTCTACCATATACATAATCGTTACGCCTGTTGTTTCTTTTCCTTCTAAAATAGCATAATGAATTGGTGCACCTCCCCTTAATTCAGGTAATAAAGAGGCATGGACATTCACACACCCGAGTCTTGGGATATCCAACAATTCCTTAGGCAAAATTTGACCATAAGCTGTAGTTACAATTAAGTCCGGTTGAGCTTCTTTAATTGCTTCATAATCTTTTCGAATCTTTTCTGGTTGAAAAATAGGTATATTATGTTTCTCAGCTTCCACTTTTACAGGTGGAGGTGTAAGAATTCTTTTTCGCCCAACTGGTCGATCAGGCTGGGTTACAACTAAGACAACTTCATATAGTGAATCAATCATCGTTTTTAGCACAGGTACTGCAAAATCTGGTGTGCCCATAAATACAATTCGTTTCATTCTTACCCTACTCTCTACATTAAATGGTATGGTTGCATATCTATGAATATGTTTAAGTCTTTCTTTTGTAGTTCATCTTTATACGTATCAAATACAGTTTGTATCCCCTTCATAAGCTGTGGTTCGTGTCGATATTTAATCATACATTGGTACCGATATTTGTTTTTAATTCTAGCTATAGGAGACGGGGTTGGTCCTAAAATAATTGTATGTGGTTGTACAAACCTTGAAATCAATTGAACAATTTTATTTGTAACGTCCATACATATCCCTAAATCTGGGTGGGTTACTGTAAATAATGCTAAATATACGTATGGTGGATATTTAAATGTATGACGTAATCGCATTTCATGTTCATAAAATGCTAGATAATTATACTCTTTAGCAAATTCAACACTATAATGTTCTGGTGTATATGTTTGGACAATTACTTCTCCGTCTAGTTCATGTCTTCCCGCTCGTCCACTTACTTGAGTAAGCAGCTGAAATGTTTTTTCAGATGATCTGAAATCTGGTAAATGAAGCATAGAGTCCGCTGCTAATACCCCTACTAATGTTACATGAGGGAAGTCTAGCCCTTTAGCAATCATTTGTGTTCCAAGTAATACGTCCGCTTCTTGTTGTGCAAAACGGTCTAACAAACGTTCATGGGACCCTTTTCTTCGTGTTGTATCTACGTCCATTCGAATGACCCGTATGCCAGGAAACGTTTTTAGTAATTCTTCTTGTACCCTTTCAGTACCTGTTCCAAAAAAACGTATGAGGTCACTTGCACATGATGGACATGATTTTGGAACAGACGTTTCATACGTACAATAATGACACTTCATTCGATTTCTTCCCTTATGATACGTAAGGGAAATATCGCAATGAGGGCACTCGGTTACATACCCACAATCCCTACACATGAGAAAGGTTGAAAACCCCCTTCGATTAAGCATAAGGACGATTTGTTCTCCTTTTTCAATCCGTTCGTTCATTTTCTTTTGTAATTCCATTGAGAACATGGACCTATTTCCATTATGCAACTCTGTGCGCATATCTACAACTTCCACATGTGGCATTGGACGTTTATTCGTACGCTCAGATAGTGTGGCTAACGTATACACTTCTTTTTTAGCCCGGGCAAAAGATTCCAATGATGGGGTTGCACTTCCAAGAATTACAGGTGCTTGATGAATTTCCCCTCGCTGAATAGCTACATCTCTTGCATGATATCTTGGTTGATCTTCTTGTTTATACGTTAATTCATGTTCTTCATCTATAATAATAATGCCAATGTTTTCAAAAGGTGCAAAAATCGCAGAGCGTGCCCCGACGACTACTTGTACTTCTTTTCGTTGAATTTTACGCCATTCATCATACTTTTCACCTGCTGACAATGCACTATGCATGACAGCTACTTGCGAACCAAATCGTTCTTTAAATCGTTTCACCATTTGAGGTGTTAAGGAAATCTCGGGTACAAGGACAATCGCTTCTTTTCCTTTTTCTACCACTTGTTTAATCGCATGTAAATAGATCTCTGTCTTTCCGCTACCCGTCACCCCATGTATGAGAATAACGTCATGGACTTCTTCTTGTATCGACGAACGTATAGGTACCATTGCTTTTTCTTGTTCTTCCGTTAATTGTAAATAAGAAGTTTTTTTAAATGAATGATTTTCATATGGATCTCGCATCACTTCTCGTTGTTCTTCACGTAACATCCCTTTATCAATTAGTGTTTTAATCGTTTGTCTAGATGTATTTGTTTTATGGATAAGTGTTTGTTGTAAAACCGGACCGTGATTATTGATAAAAAATTGTATAATGGCTTTTTGACGATATGCACGATCTGTTAATGCTTCATGTTCACTTTCCAATGTCTGAACGCTACAGGAAGAGGAAATCCAAGTTTCATATTTTTTTGTAATATTGGATTCAACGATATAATGGACTTTTACATCCCCTTGTTCAATAGCTTCTTGTACGTGTACATAACGAATAGAAGAAGCTTCTAATTCTTCAAAGGAAATCGATTCTCGATTAGAAAAAACGTGTTCTAGTGCTGGATGCAACTCTGCATTTGTTACGCGCTTGAGTTCTTTTTTATAAGTAGATTTTAATACTTGAGGTAACATTGCTTGATACGCCGTAATATACAAGCAAAAAGTCGTTTCTGCGATCCATTTACCAAGCTGTAGTAACTCCCCAGTAAGTACAGGTGTTATATCAAGAACATTTTTAATATTACGTGTACGTTTGACTTCCGTCTTATCTGTTAATTCCACGACAAATCCTGTGATCGTTCGTTTACCAAAAGGAATGACAACCCGCATACCTGGTTGGACCATACCTTGGAATTGAGGGGGAATTTTATAGTCAAATGTTTGGTTAATTGCTGAAGATGGTACATCAACAATTATTTTCGCAATATCCACTATACTTCATCCTTCTTTTCCATATCCTTCATAACTTGCAGCAAAATAGAATGGGCAATTCCTTCTTTTGTATCTAACGCAAAAGGATATTGTTCTTCATGTTCATTGATGTAAGTTACAACGTTAGTATCTTGACCAAAGCCAGCTCCTTTAGCGCTGACATCATTAACGACGATAGCATTTAAATGTTTACGTTGTAATTTATCTAGTCCATGTTTAATAGGTTCATTGGTTTCCGCAGCAAAACCGACGAGAAATTGAGCTGTTTTTTGCTCACCTAATGTTTGTAAGATATCGATTGTTCGATCAAGTTCAATGGATAAATCTCCTGGTTGTTTCTTCATTTTTTCAGTATGAACATGTTTCGGTCGATAATCTGCAACAGCTGCAGCTTTAATGACAACATTCGCATCTTTGTAAGCGTTCATCATCTGTTCATACATTTCTTGAGCTGAGGTTACATCGATCCGCTGAATGTTTGCATGCTTCGTATGCAATTGTACAGGGCCGGTTACAAGTGTTACGTCTGCTCCTAATTCAGCGGCTTCTTCAGCCAGTGCAAACCCCATTTTCCCTGTGGAGCGGTTTGTAAAATAACGAACAGGGTCTATCGTTTCAACTGTAGGACCTGCAGAAATTAAAACTTTTTTTCCTTGGTAAGGTGTCTGTTTATCAAGTTGATCTTCTAGTACTTGGATGATTGTTAAAGGCTCTTCTAACCTACCTTTTCCAACATATCCACATGCTAAATAACCTGCGCCTGGTTCAATAAATTTATATCCCCAAGATGAGAGTTGTTGCATATTTTTAACAACAGCAGGATGAGCATACATATGAACATTCATAGCTGGAGCAATGTATACGGGTGCTTCAGTAGCTAATATTGTAGTAGGAATCATAGAATCAGCTAAACCGTTGGCAAGCATTCCTATCATGTGTGCGGTAGCAGGAGCAATTAAACAAAGGTCTGCCCAATCAGCTACATCAATATGGGCAATTTTTTCGGGGTCTTTTTCATCAAAAGTGTCTGTGTAAACTGGGTTACGGGATAATGCTTGGAATGTTAATGGAGAAACAAATTTTTGAGCACCTTCAGACATGATCACTTTCACATGTGCACCTCGTTGTGTTAATTTGCTTACAAGATCACATGCTTTATATACAGCAATTCCTCCTGAAACACATACTAAAATATTTTTACCTCGTAGCATTCCGATCACTCCTCTAGTAAAACCATTACTCGTCTTTTCTATGAGATCGATGGTTTGTAACTATCGATTGTATGTATTGTATCTCTCTTGAACAAGTGACTGCCAACGATGGATGATCGCTGGCAGTATCCCTGGTAGCTCTCCATGCAATACCCATTTCTGTAAAGTGTCATCTAGATAACTATTCGAGCCATACCATTCGTTGTTCAATCATTTTAGTTGGTAGTTACCATTAATCTTCCTTTACATGTAACTTTCCAGCTTGAATTTCCTCTAATGCGATTCCAACAAACTTATTTGATTTTGGATGTTCCACGAGAGGTTGTCCATCTTCTAATAACTCCCTCGCTCGTGCCGCAGAAACTGAGACGAGTGTGTATTTTGATGGAATGTGCTCTTGTAAAGAGTCAATGGACGGTTCTAACATGTTATTCCACCTCCAATAATCGTTTATAATGTTTAGCAACTCGTTCCCGTTTGCAATGTTCACTTTGAATAATGGATTTTACCTTCTCCACCGCATGATGTACATTGTCGTTCACTACGACATAGTCATACTCTTCCATCATTTCAATTTCGTTACGTGCTTCTGTTAGACGATGTTTCACTAGTTGGTCAGATTCAGTGCCACGTCTTAAAATACGTGTTTCTAAGTCATCTAAACTCGGTGGGAGTAAAAAGATAAAAATTCCTTTTCCATAATTCTTCTTTACTTGCAATGCTCCTTGGACTTCAATCTCTAAAAAAACATCATGTCCTAATGATAGCATATTTTCTACATATTCTTTAGGTGTTCCATAATAATTATTTACATATTGTGCATGTTCAATAAATGCTTCTTGTTCGATCAACTCTTCAAAATGTTCTCTTGAACGATAAAAGTAATCCTCGCCATCTTTTTCACCGGCTCTAGGATCCCTTGTTGTCATTGAAATTGAATATTTTAAATTTGGATCTTGTTTGAATAAATGTTTGCGCACAGTACCTTTACCTACGCCTGATGGTCCAGAAAGAATAAATAGAATCCCTTCTTCTTTCACATCGTCCCCTCCTAGCTACTCTTCAGATAATTCTTCATGACTAACAACCCGTTGACCGACTGTCTCTGGTTGGACAGCAGATAATACAACATGGTCACTATCTGTAATAATGACAGCACGTGTACGTCTTCCATATGTAGCGTCAACAAGTTTATTGTTATCTCGTGCTACTGTCACAATTCGTTTAATCGGAGCTGACTCCGGAGAAACGATTGAAATGACTCGACTGGCTGAAACAACATTTCCAAAGCCAATGTTAATAAGTTGCAATCCCATCCTAACATCCCCCTCACTATATCTCAGAAATATAAACAAGCAACCGGATCAATTTCTAAAATGAAATTGATCCCATGAGTAGAAAAGCAAGAAATGATTCGAGTAATTTCTCTTTTTCCTTCCATATGGTAACACGAATGATGTATTCTTGTATTTTAACAAGCATCGAAGTATCTGTTGCGAAAACATCATGTTTATCTTTATATTTCTCCACTTTCTACAATTATACACATGTTTTCATTCTTTTTCTATCATATTACAAAAAAGGCGAATGGGGAAATGTTACCCTCCATTCGCCTTGCTATATATCATTATTTTTTCGATAAGCCAAAAAACACCGTTGGTATGATGCTAAGTGCCATAATAAAAATCCAATCTAAAATATCTAATGATACGGTATGAAAAATAGCTTGTAAAGGCGGAGCATAAAGGACGATGACAAGTAGTAAAAAAGAAGAACATACAGCTCCGATAAGATAAAGATTCCCAAAAGGATTTCTAGAAAATATCGATTGTTCAGCTCGACAATCAAATACATGAATCAGTTGAGCCATGACTAATGTTGTAAATGCATGTGTACGACTTAAATCTAAATCTCCTTGAGATAAATGATACGTGGATATAAATGCGATTAATGAAACGAAACCAATAAGGAACCCTCTACTTAGTATTTTAAATCCTAGACCATGAGCAAATATTCCTTCCTTGGCATCACGTGGTTTTTTAGACATCACATTTTTCTCTGGTTGGTCTAATCCTAAGGCCATCGCAGGTAAACCATCTGTCACTAAATTCACCCAAAGTATTTGCACAGGTATGAGCGGAAGTGGATATCCGAGTAAAATAGCAAATAACATTACTAAAATTTCTCCAACATTGGATGCTAATAAATAACGAATAAACTTTCGGATATTCTCGTATATATTGCGTCCTTCTCTGATTGCATCTTTAATCGTTGTAAAGTTATCATCCATTAGAATAAGAGATGATGCTTCACGTGTCACATCTGTTCCAGTTTGTCCCATACTAATCCCAATATCGCTCGCTTTAATTGCTGGGGCGTCATTAATACCGTCACCTGTCATAGCAACAATATGGCCTCGTTCTTGGAAAGCTTGGACAACGCGTAATTTATGTTTAGGTGACACCCGTGCAAATACACGTATATCTTCAATTTGATGAACAAGATCCTCTTGACTCATCTGTTCAATTTCTCTTCCTTCGACAACTTTCGAATCCTCATCAAGTAATCGGATTTGACTTGCAATGGCTGTAGCAGTCAATACGTGGTCACCGGTAATCATAACTGTTTTAATTCCAGCTTCTTTACATTGTTGAATAGCCGGTGCAACTTCTTTTCGTGGTGGATCGATCATACCAATCAAACCGACAAATGTTAAATCATGCTCCAACATCGGATCATCTAGGGGCATGTTTTTTTCTAAAGGTTTGATACAAATAGCTAATGTTCGTAAAGCTTGGGACGCCATCTGTTCAACTTTTTCATGTAATATATCATGGTTCGTTATACGTTCTGTTGAGCTGTTCGTATGTCGATATGTTGTCCGCGGTATTAATATATCTGGGGCACCTTTTGTAATCATAAATCTTCTTCTATGCTGATCTTCTACAACAACGCTCATTCTTTTCCGGGTCGAATCAAAAGGAAATTCCTTTATAATCGTATAATGCTCTCTATCCGCTTCGGTTAACTGAAGTTTTCTTGCTGCGACAAGAAGTGCTCCATCTGTAGGATCGCCGTCAATACCGTATTTTCCTTGTTTGACAACTAGGGAAGCGTCGTTACAAATCATTCCATATGTTAAAAGGGTTTCTAATGTCGGAAATGTGTGATCAATTTCTTTTTCCCCTTGAAAAAATGTTCCTTGTGAATCGTTCCCTGCTCCTGTTATATGAACGGTGTCATTATTTATATAAAGTTGTTGTACCGTCATCATGTTTTCAGTAATAGTACCTGTTTTGTCTGAACAAATCACAGAAGCGCAACCTAATGTTTCTACAGCAGATAGTTTTCGAATAACTGCTTTTTTACGAATCATCCGTTGTACACCTAGGGATAAGGCTATAGTTACGATTGCTGGTAAGCCTTCAGGTATGGCTGCAACTGCTAAGGAAACACCTGCTAAGAACATGTCATAAGTAGGATTTCCCTGTAAGATTCCCATGCCAACTACGAGTACCGTTAACAATAAAACAGCAATAATGAGTACTTTTCCAAGTTCACCTAGCCTTCGTTCTAATGGAGTTGGTATTTTTTTAGTTGTTGTCATTAATGAAGCAATTTGCCCCATCATTGTATCCATACCAATTGCTACCACAATAGCTTCCCCAGACCCTCTCGTGACGAGCGTTCCTTTAAAAGCCATATTTGCTTGATCTTGAGCTTCTATATGTGAAGCAGAAATGGCTGTTGCATGTTTGGTAACTGGAGTGGATTCACCAGTAATGGCTGATTCTTCTGTTTCGATATCACTTGTCCGAATGAGTCTTACATCTGCTGGAACTCTGTCTCCGGAACGAAGACGTATAATATCTCCAACAACAATTTCTGTAGCATCAACTTTCTTCCATTCTTTTTCCCTGAGCACTCTAGCGGATGGTGCTGCTAATTGTTTAAGCTCCTCCAATGATCTCTCAGCCTTTTGCTCTTGGAAAAAGCCAATGCATCCATTTAACATGACGATAATCATAATCGCTGTTGCATCAATCATTTCACCTAACAATCCTGCAACCAATGCTGCAGCAAACAAAATAAGAACCATAACGTCTTGGAATTGGGCCATAAATAGAAATATACGTGATCCTTGTTTCTCTTCCTCAATTTGATTTGCCCCAAACTTTTTTTGCCGAACATCCACTTGTTGATGATACAGTCCATTTTTAGCATGTACATGTAAAGTTTCTTCGATTTGTTCAATATCTTGTTGATACCATTTCATCATTTATATCCCCCATCTGACAACAGCTTGTCTAACTTGTAACCTTAAGACGAGTTCTCATAAAGATATGTATGCAGAAAGTAGAACAAAAATGCTATAATAACATTCGAGGTGATTATATGCCATTTGATGGAGTCGTAACAAAAGCCGTTACTGAAGAATTACACGAACAATTGGTGGAAGGACGAATTACGAAAATTCATCAACCAACAGACACTGAACTCGTGTTAACGGTTCGAAATAATCGAAAAAACCATGCTTTGTTATTTTCCATACATCCTACATATGCACGTTTTCACATAACATCAGACGTTTTTCAAAATCCTGCAGAACCACCGATGTTTTGTATGCATATGCGTAAATATATTCAAGGTGGATTCATTGAAGATATCCAGCAAGATGCATTGGAGCGGGTGATTACTTTTCATATTCAATCGAGAAATGATTTTGGTGATCGCACAACCCTTTATCTCGTGATGGAACTTATGGGGAGACATAGTAATGTTTTATTATTAAATGATTCAAAAGATATGATTATGGACGCTATGAAACATATTCCAAGGTTCCAAAATAGACATCGAACCATTTTGCCTGGCCAACCGTACATCAAACCACCTGAACAAAACAAATTACACCCTCTAGAAATCGATGAGGAAGTATTTATTAAAACCATTGATTTTAATGCAGGCAAAATCAATCGACAAATTGTACAATCATTACAGGGATTCTCCCCAGTCCTAGCTACAGAACTAACGAGTCGAGCTCATCTTGGAAATATGGATGCGTATAAGCAAGCTTTTAAAGATATTCAAACAGAAATCCGTTCTCAAGCGTACGTACCAGCTATATACGAAAACAATCGAGAAGACTTCCATGTAATACCGCTACATCATTTACAAGGAGAAACAAAAGAGTATGCGAGTTCAAATGCGTTAATTGATTCTTTTTATACTGGAAAAGCAGAACGAGATCGTGTGAAACAGCGGGCACATGATATTGAACGCTTGATACGGAATGAACTGAAAAAGAACAAACGCAAACAAGCCATTCATGAACAAACATTGAAAAAAGCAAAAAAAGCTGCTACCTATCAGAAGCAAGGTGAATTGTTAACAGCACACTTACATCTTGTAAATATGGGGGATGAGTCTGTTGTTGTAACCGATTATTATGATCCAGATCAAGGGACGATGACCATTCCTCTAGAAACGGATAAAACACCAAGTGAAAACGCACAAGCGTATTTTAAAACATATCGTAAATTAGAACGTGCCCAATCAAAAGCAGAACTTGAACGTAAAAAAACAAAAGCAGAAATCATTTATTTAGAGGATTTATTACACACTGTTTCTGTTGCACGTGAAGAAGACATTGAAGAAATTCGGGAAGAGCTTCGAGAAGGTGGATATATTCGTAAACAACCAGCTCGTAAACGTAAGAAAAAACAAAAACCGCGCCCACAGCAATTTCTGTCTTCTGACGGAACAATGATTTACGTCGGCAAGAACAATAAACAAAACGATTATGTTACACATACATTAGCCCAACGAAATGATATTTGGTTGCATACGAAAGACATACCAGGGTCACACGTGATCATTAGAAAAATGGACCCCTCTGAGAAAACGATTGAAGAAGCTGCTATTTTAGCAGCATACTTTAGCAAAGCTCAACAATCTGATTCTGTTCCTGTTGACTTTACAAAGGTTCGTCACGTCCGCAAACCAAATGGAGCTAAACCCGGATTTGTTATTTACGAACAAGAACAAACCTTATTTGTCACTCCAGACCAAAAACGTGTGGATGAGTTGGCTATTAAGCATAAACAATGATTTTAAATGCCTTGAGCTTTGGATCAATGTATACAAACGAGTGGACAATACCTAAAGTAGGTATTGTCCACTCGTTTGTGATGAACTTATGATCCATTTGAATCGATCACATATGTTTCTGTTAGAAGGGCGTCGACAAAATGGTCCACTTGAGGAAGCAATCTTTCCCCTTCTTGAAAACATACCCACGTTGTCCGTGTGACTAATGTGCCATCTACCTCAAGAGGCATATGTGGGTAAGAGGATAACATTGGTTCAGCAACACTTTTAGGGAGAACAGCCATCCCTAATCCTTCTTTCATGAACTGTTTACATGTTTCTATTTGATCCAACGTAATTGACGTTTGTGGCTTTATAAATCGCTGGTGACTTAGCCATTGATCAACTAGTTCATGCATACTATCATCACTATTAAATGATAGAAGTGGACGTTCCTTAATTTCATTTTCCGGGAAAGGTTCCGTATCTAATATATATAATGGATCTTCAAATAATTTTAAGCATGTACTATCTTTCAAACGATCTCCCCGAATAATACACACATTATACTCGTGATGTTTCTTTTCGATGTTTTCACTAATTCCAGTGACTAGATCGATCGAGACGTGAGGATACGTATTTGTATACGTGGCTAAAATTGAAGGTAAGTATCGTTGGCTAATAAGCGAAGAACATGCAATGGATAAAGTACCTTGAACTACATTACTTGTTTGGCTTAATTCTTTTTTTACAACCTCTTCTTGGTGAAGGACATCTTTTGCATGCTTCAACAATATTTCCCCACTTGGGGTGGTTAATAATTTCTTTTGTGTTCGAATAAAAATTTGTACTCCAAAGTACTCCTCAATATATTTCAGTCGCTGAGATACTGCTGGTTGAGAAATTAACACGGCCTTAGCCGTTCCCCGAATCGTGCCAATTTCTGCAAGTTTGATAAGAAGTTCATAATCAGCAATTTTCATCATGTATTTGTCCACCTTTTCGTTGAGGATATTTCATCATTACAAAAACTATAAATGTCGATAAAACTATGAATCATGAAAAAAGAGATATGGATAAATGATTAATGATTGATGAATATTACATGTAGGTTATTAATAGTATCTATATGAATCAATTTCATAATACGTTAATCGCAAAGTAAATCCGAATATTCATGTTTAATGGAATTAGCTTGGACTCTAGGCGGCTGCTTTCCGCGGGCAGCTATTGAGCCTCCTCGTGCTTCGCACTGTGGGGTCTCAACGAGGCTTTTCCTCCCGCAGGAGTCATCCGCCTAGATTCCAAGCTATAATGTTTACGCCCCATAACCGAATAATGATGTGAATTTTAATTGTATTGTTCGGATTCTCTACTCAAACAAGCAATTATGAAATTTATTCATATAGCTTAGAGTTGTTCCAGTCTCCAAACAAACGAACAATGTAGACACATATATGTATAGTATAACGGAATTCATTGATTTTTAAATGTAAAATGATTTTAAAAAACGACTATACATGTGTTCCCAAAAGCTAGACCAACATTCTAACGTTAAGGGAACACATGTATAGCCGTTTTATTCATCAATCGTCTTACGCCAACTTAGTAATGTTTCTTTTTCTTCATTCGTAATTTGATTATTTTCTTCAAGAACGGTTGCTAGTAAATCATATGTTGTAATCGTGTCATAGTCAAACCCAGACTCTTTAAAGGCTTCATCAGCTTTATGTAGTCCGTATGTAAATATAGCAAATATATGAATAACATGCGCTCCAGCATCTGTTAATGCTTTTGCCGCTTGAATAGCTGAAGAACCTGTTGAAATTAAATCCTCAATAACGATAACCTTTTGTCCAGGTTGGATCGCACCTTCGATTTGATTTTGTTTTCCGTGACCTTTTGCTTCGGAGCGTACATATACGAGTGGTAAATCAAGTGCATTTCCTAACCATGCCGCATGAGGGATACCCGCAGTAGCACATCCTGCAATTACGTCAGGTTTTTCTTCTAAATGGACGATTTTTTTAATAAATGCTTCAGTTATTTTTCTCCGAACAGTCGGTGCGGAAATCGTTAGTCGATTGTCACAATAAATAGGAGATTTTAATCCTGACGTCCACGTAAAATATTCCTCTGTATTAATTTGCACTGCTTGAATTCGTAGTAAATCTTCGGTAATTTCTCTACTAATCTTCATATTCCCACTCCTTTATCGCTGTTTCTAAGGCATCCTTAGGACTTTCAGCTTGTGTAATACTTCTTCCGATGACGAGAATATCTGATCCCATTCGTTTCGCTTCTCTAGGTGTAGCTACACGAACTTGATCATCTGCATTTGTGTTTGCCAGTCGTATACCCGGTGTCACTGTTAAGAAAGATGGACCACATAATTCTTTAATGTGTGTCGCCTCATGAGCAGAACAGACAACTCCATCCACTCCACTAGATTTAGCTAAGGAGGCCAAATGACCAACTTGTTTTTGTAATGATTCATTCATGTGCAATTCTTTTTTTAATACATGTTCGTCCATAGATGTTAACACGGTTACAGCTAATAGTGCTGGACTTTGACTACTATTTCCAGCAAGAAGCCCCTCTTTTGCTCGCTCCATCATCGCTGAACCACCTAAGGCGTGAACATTAACAATATCCACTCCTAAAGAAGCAATATTTTTCATCGCTCGGTAAACGGTTGTTGGTATATCATGTAGTTTTAAATCTAGAAAAATCGGATGATCATTTTTCTTTAATTGTTCGATTAGTGCGGGACCTTCCTTGTAAAAGAGTTCCATTCCAACTTTTACTGGAGTCCCTTGTAAGTTGTGAGTCGTTAAAAAATGCACAGCATCTTCCCCAGTAGGAAAGTCTAACGCAAGATAAATTGATCCCATTTAAATGTGCCCCTTCCCAACAATTTCTTGAACATTGGTAAAACCGTAAGCTTGTATAACTTCAGGCAATTGTTCAATAATGTCTATGCAAATAAGTGGATTCTGAAAATGTTCTGTACCTACAGCTACCGCACTTGCTCCTGCTAGTAAAAATTCGATGACATCCTCAGCTGAACGAATACCTCCCATGCCGATGATAGGAATCGAAACATGCTTGTACACTTCATAAATCATACGAATAGCAACAGGTTTAATTGCCGCGCCCGATAGTCCCCCTGTTTGGTTTGCAATGATTGGGCGTCGTCTATCTAGGTTGATCTGCATACCTGTTAATGTATTAATCATGGACAATCCATCTGCTCCAGCTTCCTCAACAACTTGAGCCATTTCAACAATATTTGTTACATTCGGAGACAATTTCACATAGACTGGAACGTTACTTGCTTCTTTAACACGTCTTGTCACTTCAGCAGCCATTAACGGATCTGTTCCAAATTGCACGCCACCTTCTTTAACGTTCGGACATGATATATTTAATTCGATGGCGTGTACATCTTTTGTTTGTTGAAACGTTCTGGCAACGAACTCATATTCTTCTATCGTACTACCTGCAATATTAGCGATAATTTTTGTATCATAAGCCGCTAGAAAAGGAACTTCTGTTTCAATAATTTTTTCTACACCAGGATTTTGTAGACCGATGGCATTCAGCATTCCTGAAGAAGTCTCTGCTACACGTGGTGTCGGATTTCCGTAGCGTTGTTCACCTGTTGCAGCCTTCATCATAACGGCACCTAGTTTATTAATATCTACAAATGCACTATATTCTCGGCCAAAACCGAAACATCCAGATGCTGGCATAAGTGGATTTTTTAACGATAAGCCTGGAAGTTCAACTTGTAAAGAACTCATAGTACAACCTCCTCTACAGAAAATACAGGACCATCTTGACAAATCTTTTTGTAGCCTTTTTCATCTTCTGTCGGAACCACACAGGCAAAACATGCTCCAAGTCCACATCCCATTCTCTCCTCAAGAGAGATATGCCCAGGAGTAGTCTCCATTGCATCAACAACAGCTTTAATCATTGGTTTTGGTCCACATGTGTAAAAATGATCCACTTGATTCACAAACGAAAGTCCATCGGTTACGAGTCCCTTTTTTCCGTAAGAACCGTCATCCGTTACAATAATCGTTTCGCCAAGTTGTTGAAATTGTTCCTCATAAAACACATGTTCTTTTGTTTGATATCCTAACACTGAAACAACTCGAACTCCTTTTTCTTTTAAGGCGTTGCCTAGAGCATAGAGAGGAGGAACACCAATCCCTCCACCAATCAGAAGTGAAGTCGAACCTTCTGTTTGGTCTAAAGGAAATCCATTTCCTAACGGTCCAAGCATATTTACCTCTTCCCCTGCTTCTAGCGTTGCTAATGTTTTGGTTCCTGAGCCAAGTTCTTTAAATAATATGGTAATGAGATCGTGCTCCCGATCTATATGCGCAATGGATATTGGCCTTCTTAATGTATGTCCCGGCACATGAATATGTAAAAATTGACCTGGACGGGCTTCTGTTGCAATATCTTTACTCTGAATGATCAATTCAACCGTATCTTTTGCAATCCATTTTTTCGAATAAATAGGAGCTTTTTGGATATGGCGCATGTTAGCATCTCCTCTCAATTAAATTGGTTGTGCACTAAAAGTGGTGGATTCAATCACTTGTAAAATCGCTTCTGCTGTATCTAAATTTGTTAAGCAAGCAATGCCATGTTCTACCGCTTCTCGGCGAATTCTGAAACCATCTGAACGTGGTTGTTTTCCGGAAGTTAATGTATTCACAACAAACTGAACGTTTCCTTTTCGAATCGTTGATAATACGTTCGGTTCTTCAGCCCCAATTTTAGCAACCTCTGTGATTGGAATATCGTGTGACTCAACGAATGATGCTGTTCCTTTCGTTGCATATAATTCAAAACCTAAGGCGTGAAAACGTTTGGCAATCTCAAGCATTTCTTCTTTATCTTGATTTGCTACCGTAAGCAAAACAGCTCCTTCTTGGGGAATTGAAATACCGGAAGCAATCAACCCTTTATACAATGCTTTTTCCATTGTTTCTGCGTATCCAATAGCTTCTCCAGTGGATTTCATTTCTGGTCCAAGTGTCGTATCTACACTGCGTAGTTTTTCAAAAGAGAATACAGGTACTTTTACGGATACAAATGATTGTTCTTCTAACATTCCAGCTGCGTATCCTAAAGAAGATAATGTTTCACCAAGCATACATTTCGTTGCCATATTTGCCATTGGTACAGACGTAATTTTACTTAAAAAAGGAATCGTACGGCTTGCTCTAGGGTTTACTTCTAGCACATATACTTCATCATTTTGAATGATAAATTGGATATTAATCATTCCTTGTACACGTAAAGCTTTAGCAATTTTCGACGTAGCGTCTATACATTTATGTTTAGCTTCTTCAGACAAACGATATGGTGGATACACAGCAATAGAGTCTCCTGAGTGTACGCCAGAGCGTTCAATATGTTCCATAATTCCTGGAATAAGCGTATGTTCCCCGTCACTAATCGCGTCTACATCTACTTCAATGCCAGTAATGTACTGATCTACTAAAATTGGGAATGCATCCGTGTAATCTCGTACTTTTTCAACGTAGTTTTCCAGCTCTATATGGTCATAGACAATTTCCATTCGACTTCCACCAATAACGTAAGATGGGCGCACGAGAAGTGGATAGCCGATGTCTTCAGCCACATGTTTCGCTTCATTTAAATTATAAACCGCTTGTCCGCGTGGTCGAATTAAGTTTATTTCCTCAAGCAATTGTTCAAATTTATCTCGGTCTTCGGCTTGGTCGATTGCTTGTAGGGACGTTCCTAAGATTTTCACACCACGGCGCTTTAGTCCAGCCGCTAAGTTAATCGCTGTTTGACCACCAAATTGCACAATCACTCCCATAGGTTGCTCGAGTTCAACAACATGCATAACATCTTCTAATGTTAACGGTTCAAAGTACAATTTATCTGAAATTGTAAAATCAGTAGACACCGTTTCAGGGTTGTTGTTCATAATAATTGCTTCATAACCAAGTTCTTTAATGGCTAGCACCGAATGGACGGTTGCATAATCAAATTCAATTCCCTGACCAATTCGAATAGGACCAGATCCTAAAACAAGTACTTTTTTATTCTCTGATTGGATGGATTCATTTTCATCTTCATAAGAACTATAAAAGTATGTGGAATCTGATGGATACATTCCCGCACACGAGTCCACTTGTTTATAAATAGGCAATAGATTATTTTGTTTACGGAGCTCGTACACCTCATCCTCTGTCTTATCCCATACACGAGCAATGTGCTCATCTGAAAAGCCTAACTGTTTTGCTTGCTTTAACACGTGTAAGTCTTCCTGGTGTTCATGAATTCGCTGTTCCATCTGAATAAGTCCATGAATTTTTTCTAGGAAAAATGTGTCAATTTCCGTTGTTTCATAAATGGTTTGAACAGACATCCCCAGGCGCATACATGCAGCTATAATGAAAATACGCTCATCATCTGCTTGAGCCAGCCGGTTGATTAATTCCTCTTCGTCACATTTTTCTAAGGAGCGTATCCATAATTCATTTGTACCTATATCTAATGAGCGAATTCCTTTTAAAAATGATTGTTCAAAAGTACGACCAATTGCCATAATTTCCCCTGTAGCTTTCATCTGTGTGCCTAGAGAACGGTCTCCACTTGTAAATTTATCAAATGCAAATCTAGGAAATTTCGTTACTACATAATCTAATTGCGGTTCAAAACATGCTGAAATTTCTGGAATTAAAGGATGTTCTAGTTCGTCCAAAGAATAACCTACTGCGATTTTTGCCGCAATCTTTGCAATTGGATAACCCGTTGCCTTAGATGCTAGAGCTGATGATCGGCTAACCCGTGGATTTACTTCGATTACGTAATAATCAAAACTATATGGATCTAATGCGAGTTGAACGTTACAACCTCCTTCAATATTTAGCGCACGAATAATTTTCAAGGAAGCATTTCTAAGCATTTGATGGTCTCTGTCTGTTAACGTTTGCGACGGTGCTACTACAATAGAGTCTCCTGTATGAATTCCTACAGGATCAATGTTTTCCATATTACATACAACGATTGCTTGATCTTTATGATCCCGAATAACTTCATATTCAACTTCTTTCATTCCAGCAATGCTTTTTTCCAATAAACATTGTTGTACAGGGGATAATGCTAATCCATTTTGTACAATGTCACGTAATTGGTCTTCATTGTAGCACATCCCTCCACCCGTTCCACCGAGTGTATATGCTGGGCGAACGATGACTGGATAATCGACTTCTTGAACAAACGTTAAGGCTTGATCAACAGTAGTAATAATCGCACTTTCAGGAACCGGTTCATTCAATTCATTCATTAATGTACGAAATAAATCCCTATCTTCAGCTTTTTCAATGGAATCTAATGTTGAGCCCAGTAATGTCACTCCGTATGAACCTAATACGCCTGTTTTTTCTAATTCCACAGCTAAGTTTAATGCTGTTTGACCACCAAGAGTTGGTAGTAGTGCATCTGGCCGTTCCTTACGAATGATTTTCGTTAAAAATTCAATCGTCAGTGGTTCCATATACACTTGATCTGCAAAGGTATGATCCGTCATAATCGTTGCTGGGTTCGAGTTCGCCAGTACAACAGTATATCCTTCTTCTTTAAGTGCTTGACACGCTTGTGTACCTGAATAATCAAATTCCGCTGCTTGTCCGATGACAATAGGTCCCGAACCAATAACTAGTATTTTCTGAATCGATTCGTTTTTAGGCATTCGTCTCTCTCCTTATGAAGTATGAATTTTTGTGCAGGACGTTAAAAATGCATCAAATAAATAACTAGACTCTTCCGGACCTGGTGCACTTTCCGGATTGTATTGGACTGAACAAATCGGCAATGATTGATGACGTAACCCTGCAATCGATCCGTCTTCAGATACACGTTCAGTAATTTCAAGTGGGGTACTTTCAATAGACGATTCAATAACTGCTTCTGTCTGATGCATGGAAGTAAAGTGTGTAGTCTTCTTTTCTACGTCTGTTACAGGCAATCCTGTCACGTAACGACCAGTAGATAACTTTTCAACTTTTGCTCCACATGCTTGTGCAATGGCAAGATGACCTAATCCAATTCCAAATAGTGGAGTTCTATTCATAAATGATTGAATCATTTGTACAACAGATCGAATATCTTTCATAAGCCCTGGACCATTAGATATAATCATCCCATCAGCATGCAATCGAGCAATATCTTCAGCCGCATAATTATATGGAACAACAGTTACGTGGCAATGTCTTTTTGTAAGAGAACGTAAAATTCCGTGTTTTAACCCTAAGTCGATTAGCACGATACGCTTCCCACGCCCCGGAACTACGTAAGGTTTTACTGTTGATAGCGAACGAACATATGAAGGTTCTTCATTCGTATCAGACATATATGAAATTGCTTCATTCAATTCCATAGTGGAAGGAGCAATGATTCCTTTCATCGAACCATGCTGGCGGATATGTCTCGTTAATTTACGAGTATCAATGCCTTCAATAGCAGGAATTTGATTCACTTTCGTGTAAGATTCCAAGGATTCCGTTGACCTGAAATTCGATGGATGATTACACTTTTCACGAACAATTAATCCTTTCACTGCCGGATCTATTGATTCAAAATCGTCATGATTGAGCCCGTAATTACCAATGAGTGGGTAGGACATGACAACTATATGATTTGCATGTGCTGGATCTGAAAGGACTTCTTGGTACCCAGTCATTCCTGTTTGAATAACTACTTCTCCCGTTTGGATCATCTCTGATCCAAATGCATTCCCATAAAATTCTGTGCCATCTTCTAACACAAGTTTTGCATTATGCATGGGGCTCCTCCTCATAAGCAACTTTTCCGGCAACAATTGTTCGCACGGGGCGTCCGACACATTTCCATCCATCAAAAGGTGTGTTTATTCCTTTTGATACGAAGTCCGCTTTATTAATTTCGTGCTCAGCAGTTACATCTACACATGTAATATCTGCACTTTGTCCAACTTCTAGCGTTCCATATGGTAAGTTAAAGACTTGTGCTGGCTTTGTTGCCATAAAGTCGATTAATTGATGAAGAGTCATTACACCTGTTTTTACAAAATGTGTATACATGAGCGTAAACGCTGTTTCTAAACCGACAATCCCAAAAGGTGCTTGTTCAATTCCGACACTTTTCTCATCCTTCGTGTGTGGAGCATGGTCTGTTGCAATAAAATCAATCGTACCATCAAGCAATCCTTCAAGTAATGCATTTTGATCCTCTTTACTACGTAGAGGTGGATTCATTTTCCAGTTTGCATCATTTTCAGTAATATCCGTTTCATTTAATAATAAATGGTGTGGTGATACTTCAGCAGTGACATGAATACCAGCTTTCTTTGCGTCCCGAATCACTCGGACCGATTCCTTCGTACTTACGTGACATACATGGTAGTGGCAACCAGTCGCTTCAGCTAGTAAAACATCTCTGGCAATATGGACAGATTCACTTAAAGATAAAATGCCAGGTATATTCATGCGTTCACTCACTTCACCGTAGTGCACCGCTCCACCATACAGAAGAGAGTTATCTTCGCAATGGGCAACAATTGGTCGATTGTTTGCTGCTGCTTCTTTCATTGCTTCGTACATAAGTCCTGCCGTTTGAATACCAACTCCATCATCTGTAAAGCCGGCAATCGACTTTTCTGCTAATGCTTTAATATCTGACAGCGTCGTTCCTTCCAAATTTTTCGTAATTGCTGCATATGGAAGAACACGTACTACAGCAGACGACTCAATGGTATGTAGAATGTTATCTAATGTTTCTACATTATCTGGAACGGGATTTGTGTTTGGCATGGAACAAATTGTTGTAAAGCCGCCTCGAGCTGCGGATTCGGTTCCTGTACGAATCGTTTCTTTATGTTCACCACCAGGCTCTCTTAAATGAACGTGTACATCTACAAATCCTGGACTAATCAATGTTCCTTTACAGTCAATTACACGATCTGCTTCTTGATTTAACGATAAACCGATGCTTGCAATTTTGCCATCCTTAATAAATACTTCACATGGCTTGCATTCGTTGTTACTGTTCACATACTGTGCGTTCGTTAATAATAGACTCATGAATAATCCCCCATTTTTTTAGCATATATAACATGATTGACATCCGCATATATACGCCATTTTGAATTTGTTGTTTCAATCTAGAACGATTTCCATACATTAGTGAACCATCTATTTCAACACCCCTATTGACTGGTCCAGGGTGCATGATAATACTATGTTGTTTCATTTGTTGCTCTCGATCAATGGTTAAACCAAACTCTTGTAAATAATCATTTGTTTCTGCATCTTCTCCTTGGTGACGTTCATGTTGAATTCTAAGAAGCATTAAACAGTCCGCTACTTTTACAGCTTCATCCATTGAAATGTTTGGGACATTCAATGTTTCATCTACAAAGGATTCTGCACAACTCGTATACACGTTTGCACCAAGTCGCTGCAATGTACGAATATTGGAATGTGCCACACGACTATGTTTGACATCACCTGCAATAACAACATGTAATCCTTCAAAACTGCCAAACTCTTCATATAATGTGAACACATCTAACATACATTGTGTCGGATGTTCAGCTGTTCCTGCACCAGCGTTAATCATAGGAATCGAGACTTTATCTTGCAGCTCCTCCATCCACTCATTGGATCCATCTCGAATAATTAACAGATTTGCTCCTATAGCTTCTAAGGTTATTACAGTATCTTCTAGTGATTCTCCTTTAACAATACTAGATTGAATCCCGTCTACCTCTAGTACATCTAAGCCTAGTTTTCTCTGAGCAAATGTAAAACTTAATTTCGTCCGAGTACTTGGTTCTGTAAATACATTACCTGCAAATATTTGTTCAGAAATACGCATTTCCTGTTTCTTACATTGCTTCGCTTGCTCACACAAGGAATAAATTGCTTCAATACTTAATTGATCTACTGAAAAAAAGTGCTCCATATCCATCCTCCTTGACTATTCCTGAGAATCTGTAAAGAGGTCTTCCTCTTCATGTTTATCAGCTTTCTCTCTACCTGGTAGAACAAGGTTTAATACTACACCAATGATTGCAGATAATGCCATCCCTGCAATTTGAACATTTTCACTAATGTCAATGTATGCTCCGCCTATACCTACAACTAAAATCACTGAGGAAATAATTAAATTTCGTTTATTGTTTAAATCGATTTGATTATCGATTAACATCCGTAAACCATTTGATGCAATGATACCAAATAATAAGATGGATACACCACCCATGACCGCTTGTGGAATCGAACTAATCAATGCTGTAATCAGACCCGTAAATCCAAATAGTATAGCGAGCACAGCTGCTCCTCCTATAACAAAAACACTAAATACACGTGTAATGGCTAGCACACCGATATTTTCACCATACGTTGTGTTTGGTGGACCACCAATGAATGAAGCAATCATCGTTGCTATCCCATCACCAAGAATTGACTTATGTAACCCTGGGTCTTTAATAACATTTCGTCCAATTACCTTGGATAAAACCATTTGGTCTCCAATATGTTCAGAGATCGTTACTAAGGCAATCGGCACCATAATAAATACAATATCCCAATTAAATACTTCTATCGGTGAATAATGGACGAAAGGGATGAGAAAATCTGGCTTATGAAAAATTGCAGTGAAAAACTCACCTACAGACGAAACTGATGTTATTCGTTCCCATTCCAACACTATCCCTGTTGTATCAACAATCTTTTGCGTTAAGGCAAACACATATCCTACAATAATACCTATTAAAATAGGGATAATTCCAAAAAATCCTCTTAAAAACATCATTGCAATGACTGTTGCAGCAAGTGTTACTACCGCAACGAGTACATGTGTACCGCTATATATTTGTTCTTCGATATTCGGTACATACATAGCCATATCAATGGCTACTGGTGCAAGTCCTAATCCAATGACAGCAATAACAGGTCCAACAACAACCGGAGGTAATAAATTAATTAACCACTGGACACCTAATGTGTGTAATCCTAGAGCAATTACACCATATAATGCACCTGCTAAAAATCCTCCAATCATTGCACCTTCTGGACCTGATGCTACAGACACAATAATGATTGGATTAATAAATGCAAAACTAGAACCTAAATATGCAGGTACTTTACCACGTGTAATGAATAGATATACAATTGTTCCAAGCCCACTTGAAATCAATGCTACAGATACTGGGAGATCCGTTAAATGCGGGACTAATATTGTCGCTCCAAACATTGCAAAAAGATGTTGAACACTTAATAAAAACCATTGTCTAAACTTAGGTACTTCATGTACATCCATAATCATTTCATCGTTGTTCATTCCCATTCCTCCATCTTCATATAAAAAATCTCCATAAAAAAACTCTTTGCAAAAGGTCGCAAAGAGAATCCATGTATGTGTACATGGGTCTAATTAGCCACCTTCTAAGCCTCTCTGGACTTAATTAAAGGTTGTTATTTACTTTTTTCATAGATACTTACTTGATCTATTTGATCCGTTTCTTTTAATTGTACAAAAATGACTTCTTTATTTGATGTTGGAACATTTTTTCCAACATAATCTGCACGAATAGGTAATTCTCTATGTCCTCTATCCACTAAGACTCCAAGTTGGATAAATTCTGGTCTACCGATATCCATTACAGCATCAAGTGACGCACGAACCGTTCTACCTGTATAAAGAACATCATCTATGAGAATAACAGTCTTACCATTTACATCTACAGAAATATTCGTTTCTTTTAGTTCAGGCTCGTCCAATGAGCTTTCTTTGGATAAATCATCACGATATAAAGTAATATCCAGCTCACCTATTGGAACATCTACTCCCTCAATATGTTTGATTTTTTGTTGAAGGCGTTCAGCTATCGGCACACCTCTTGTTTTAATTCCTACAAGAATGACATGTGCTACCCCTTTGTTTTTTTCAACAATTTCATGAGCCATTCGTGTTAATGTCCGGTCAATCGTTTGATCATCTAACACAATCTTTTTCATATCCATAGATGCAACCTCCTTATGCTAGTATGTTCTTTTTCATGAAAAATGCCCTTCTTCCAAGAGGAAAAAGGGCATTTTTGTACATACGTATAGTAGCATTCTTATCCCATACGTATAGACACGCTTCTTTTTTAGCCTCACAGGACTAGATTAAAAGAACATATTTGATTGTATTTAATCATACACGGGGTTATACCTAAAGTCAACCCATTTTCTGTCCTCAAAGGATTTCTTAAAGGTCTACATGAATATTATTTAAATCCTAGCTTATGTTGTTCCCCTTCAAACCAACGTGGTGGATGAACAAAGAATTCCATCCACTCCTTTGTCAATGGATGATTAAAACCAAGTTCACTAGCAAATAACATCTGCCCTTTTTTGCCCTGATCAAATGTACTTCCATATAAAGGATCATGCACAATAGGATGTTGTATGTATTCCATATGTACACGAATCTGATGGGTACGACCTGTTTCTAATTGGCAAGCAACATGCGTATAAGCATTTGTTCTATTTAAAACTTGAAAATGTGTTTTAGCATACCTTCCATCGTCATGGACAGCCATTTGTAGACGTTTCACAGGATGTCTGCCAATAGGTGCTTCAATAACACCTTTGTCATGTTCAATGACACCATGAACAAGAGCTTCATATGTGCGCTTAACTTTACGCGTTTGAAAAGATTGCATGAGGGTTTGTAAAGCTTGATCAGTCTTAGCAACTACCATTAATCCACTCGTATCTTTATCCAATCGATGGACAATTCCAGGGCGTTCAGAATTCTTATTTCCAAGATCATCCGTATAATGTAAAAGCCCGTTGACAAGTGTCCCAGTTAATTGATGGTGTGTTGGATGAACAACCATGCCTACTTCTTTGTTTAGAACGATAACTGCATCATCTTCATATACCACATGTAAAGGGATATCCTCAGCAACAATCTCCCTAATAGATTCCTCAGGGATGGACCATGACAAAATATCATCTTTTTTACAGACATAATTCTGCTTTACTTGCTGATTGTTGATTAAAATGCTCCCTTCTCGAATCAGTTTTTGTGCTTGTGACCTTGAGATAGATGCATCATAAAAAGACATTATTTTATCCAAACGCAAACCAATATGCTCTTGTTCAATCAATTGTTTATGTATACTCATGATGATTTCTTTCCTGTTAATTTCTCTTCAAATAAAGTAGCAATGAGAAGACCTATGACCCCAACGACCAATGCAGAATCTGCTATATTGAAAATAGGGTAATCATATGTAAAAATAATAAAGTCAAGAAAATCTACAACCTCTTTACGGAACAGTCGATCAATAAAGTTTCCAATCGCACCACCAAGAACAAGGCTTAAAGAAATGGCTAACAATGTAAAATTCATTGCATATCTCTGCATATAATAAATCAATCCAACAACTACAATAAGCGTAATGATGTAAAAGAATAGCATTTTCCCTTGCAAAATTCCCCAAGCGGCTCCTTCATTTCTATGTGAGGTTAAATAAAAGAATCCATCGATTATGGGAATTTGCTCATAAATATCCATTTTTGTAATAACTAACCACTTTGTAAATTGGTCAATCCCAATTACAATCAACGCGACTATGTAATATTTAATCATTCATTTTCCTCCGATATTATGTCCACACAACATATTGTGCCATTCATTCACTTGAGTGAATGGCATAATTATCAAAACAAGCGATGTCATATACAACATGTTGTTTTAAAAAGCTACAGCAACATTACATGTTGGATGAACTAGCCTAAAATATGTATTGTGTGATTCATTAACTGATAGTAGTTTATCACATTTTTCTTTATTTAACGATGTGAAAGTGTCAATCACACAAAAACTCCCTTATATGAACGACATAAGGGAGTTTTTCATATTATACGTAATTTTCTTCTACAACATCAGCACAACGTACGCACAATGTTGGATGCTTCTTATTTTCACCTACAGTATTTGCTGAAACCCAGCAACGTTCACACACTTCACCATCATGTTTTTCAACAAAAACAGCTACATGTTTGTAATCTTTTGCCTCGGCGCATTCTTCGGCAACTTCTGCTTCAGATACAATGAGCATTTGATGTAGATACGGAATCGATGCTAATACATCTGCAATTTCCTTCGTTTTTGGCACGAGTGTTACTTTTGACTCTAATGATTTTCCAATCATCTTCTCATCTCGAGCTTCTTCAAGTGCTTTTAATACGTCATCCCTTACTTCCATAAACAAACGCCATTTTTCTAATTGTACATCATCTGTATACACTTGTGTTGGTTCAGGGATGGTTGTTAATTGCACATAGTCTTCTGTATCTCCTGGAATATACTCCCAAACTTCTTCCATTGTATGCGGAAGAATTGGAGTGAGTAATTGCACAAGTGCAACTAATGTATCATAGTAAACCGTTTGGATACTGCGACGACGATGATGATCTTTTGCTTCAATATATAAAATATCTTTAGCAAAATCCAAATAAAACGAGCTTAGCTCTACTGCACAGAAATCATGGATATCATGATATACTGATGAGAATTCAAATTTTTCATAAGATGCTCTCACTGCATCAATTTGCCCCTGTAAACGGTAATACATATAGCGATCCACTTCTTCTAAATCCTCAAGGGCAACACGATCTACTGCAGGATCAAAATCAGCAATATTTCCTAGCATAAATCGGAACGTATTTCTAATTTTACGGTAGGATTCAGATACTTGACGTAAGATTTCATCTGATATACGAACGTCGCCTTGATAATCTACAGAAGATACCCACAAGCGTAAAATATCTGCACCATATTGCTTAATCACTTTAGAGGGAAGCATAATATTTCCTAAAGATTTACTCATCTTCTTACCTTTTCCATCTAAAACCATTCCATGACTAATCACGTTCTTATACGGAGCTTTTCCTGAAATTGCAACAGACGTTGTAAGTGAAGAGTTAAACCAACCACGATATTGGTCTGAACCTTCTAAATAAACATCTGCTGGACGACGCTGTCCTTCTCGTTGACAAAGAACCGCTTCATGAGATGAACCTGAATCAAACCACACGTCCATAATATCTTCTTCTTTTGTAAATGTTCCATTCGGACTATTCGGATGTGTAAATCCTTCAGGTAATAAGTCCATTGCATCTTTTTCAAACCAAATATTTGATCCATGTTCTGCAAATAACTGTTCAACATGGGCAATCGTTTCATCTGTAATAATTGGTGTTCCATCTTCTGCATAAAATACAGGAATTGGTACACCCCAAGAACGTTGACGAGAAATACACCAGTCTTCACGGTCTCTAAACATGTTGTACATGCGTGTTTCGCCCCATGCAGGCAACCATTCAACTTCTTTAATTTCTGCTAAAATCTCATCTCTAAATGCTTTAATGGATGCAAACCATTGAGATGTAGCACGAGTGATCGTCGGTTTTTTCGTGCGCCAGTCATGAGGGTAAGAGTGTTTAATAAAGGAAAGTTTTAATAATGCACCCTTTTCTTCTAATAGCTCAGTAATCGGTTTGTTCGCTTCATCATAAAATAATCCTGAAAACCCTGGTGCTTCACTTGTTAAATATCCTTTGTCGTCCACTGGACTTAACGGATCAATACCGTATTCTTTACATACGTAAAAGTCATCATCCCCGTGTCCTGGTGCTGTAT
The DNA here is from genome assembly GCA_035301025.1 of Bacillota bacterium. Lineage (GTDB taxonomy): Bacteria > Bacillota > Bacilli > Bacillales > Amphibacillaceae > CALAMD01. The sequence goes on from DATGUV010000069.1 coordinate 50,199, forward strand.
GAACACATCCTGTTCCTGCATCAATCGTTACGTGGTTTCCTAACATAACGAGAGAATCCCGATCATAAAACGGATGTTTGGCAACAATGCGATCTGCCTTCTTACCAACGAATGATTGAACAATTTCCGGATCTTCCCAATCTAATTCGTTAGCAATCGCATCTAGTAAATCATGGGCAATCACGTAGCGCTCTCCATCTACTTCAACAACATTATATTCAAGATCTGGATGTAGAGAGATTCCTAAGTTCGCAGGTAACGTCCAAGGAGTCGTTGTCCAAATAATAATGTTATCTCCTGCTTGTAAAAGATCTTTTCCATCTGTTACCTCAAAACTCACATAAATCGAAGGTGATCGTTTATCATGGTATTCAATTTCTGCCTCAGCTAAAGCTGATTCCGAAGATGGTGACCAATGTACAGGACGTAATCCTTTATAAATAAATCCTTTTTTAGCCATTTCTCCAAATACACGAATTTGTGCAGCTTCATAATCTTTTGTTAATGTAATGTATGGGTGATCCCAGTCACCACGCATACCTAACTGAATACGTTGTTCTTTTTGACGTTCAATTTGTTTCCAAGCATATTCAGCACATAAACGTCTAAATTCCGCAACAGAGATTTCACTTCGTTTTACTTTTTTATTTTTAGTTAAAGCTGTTTCAATTGGTAGTCCATGTGTATCCCACCCTGGAATAATTGGTGCATAAAAACCTGTCATGGACTTATAACGAGTAATAAAATCTTTTAAAATGTTATTAAGAGCATGTCCAGCATGTAAATCACCATTGGCGAATGGAGGTCCATCATGCAAAATATATGAAGGATTGTCTTTATTCTTCTCTAGACCTTTTTCATACACCTTGTCCTCAAACCACTGGTCTCTGCGAACGGGTTCTTTATTTGGTAAATTTCCTCGCATTGGAAATTTCGTTTTTGGCATTAGTAATGTTTCTTTGTATTCCATTGATACATCCTCCTATCATTTATACGTACAAAAAAAGCCCCCTTCATCCCTAAAGGGACGAGAAGACTCGTTATACCACCCTTATAAGTTCAACTAAAAAAACGTGACTTACACTCAGCATGTTCATAACGTGAACAGACGTCCATTCTACTAAAAACAATCGTTCGAATTGGATACTCCAGAGGGATCATCTAAAAAGAACTAGATCAGGCTCTCACCGGTTCCTGAATCGCTTGTGCTAGTGAACATTTTTAGCATATCTCTATCATCATAAACATATACAATTTAAGGTAATATGTGTAATCATGCAACTTCTTTATATGAATTATATGTAAACGCACTGAATCCGTCAAGAAATTGTGATGCATTTATCAATGATACATTACTCGACCATTTCAGCCTCTTGTTCTGCTTCATCTTCTGCTTCTTCAAAAAGATGCTCCCAATCTTCAGATCCTATCAGGTCTAACTGTGCTTCAATTAACATCTTTAGACGGGTTCTAAATACTTTAGCTTGCTTTTTCACATCTTCATTTTCCAAGTAAATTTGTCTTGTTTCACTTAATGCTTCATTTACAATTCGATCTGCATTTTTTTCAGCTTCTTTAATAATAAGTTTCGATTCCTTACGAGCATTGCTCTTCACTTCCTCAGCAGTTTCTTGAGCAACTAAAATCGACCGATTTAATGTATCCTCAATATTAGAAAAATGACCAATTTTCTCCTCTAACTCTTTTACCTTTTGTTCCAATTCATTGCGGTCACGAATTGTTATTTCGTAATCTTTTATAATTTGGTCTAAAAAACTATTGACCTCGTCTTCATCATAGCCACGGAAGCTTTTCGTAAACTCTTTATTATGAATGTCAAGTGGTGATAATGGCACAATGGCCACCTCCTTATTCCTTCGTTATGATATATTCAATAGATTATACCTATTTTAACAGTCCTACAGTAATTCGCAACCTGTCTTTTCGTGTTTTCCCATGGATTCTTTGTAAGAAGCCTCTGCCTTTTCCACGAACAGAAAAAAGGTCTCCTTCTTCCACCTCAAAAGCTGGATCTTCTACTACTTTAAAGTTCACGCGTACCAATTTCCTTTGAATGTATTGAACCGCTTCTTTTCTAGGGATATGATACATTTCTTTTACAACTACATCTAATCGTTTGGATGAAATTACTTTATCAGCATACATCCATTCTTCTTGTTGCCCACTCCAAGAGGATAAATCTTTTGTTTCAAAGGTAACGTTGGCCTTCCTTACAGAGGTAAAATTAGCTAATATATATGGACTAATTTCTGCAGCAATGATCATTTGAATCTTTCCATCAGCCACATGAACATCACCCAGTTTACTTCTGTCCAAGCCTAGGGACAAAAATGCACCTAGCACGTCTCTATGGGAAAGGGACATAAACTTTTCGTTGTATGTTGCTTGCAGTAATTCACACGAATAGACGTCTCTGTCAAGAGATTCATAAAACGGACGAATCATGAGTCGTTTTCGCTCTGCATTTTCAACGCCACCATCCATACCCCAATGGATAACTTCATTATTCTTACCCAAAATAGACTGAGCAATATGTTGTTCTCTTGGGTCAAGAAAATCTGATTGTTTCGTTATATAGGAACGCTCTACCGCTTCTTTCCACGTAAGGACCTGGTCGATAAATGAATGCTCTTCTTCACGAAAATGTTGATAAATACTCACCATTTCACACCTTTATAAGTTAAAAAACGTAATAAACACCTGTGCCAATCCCCGATTCGCAATATTAAGAAGAATAATTGCGACTAAAGGAGAAATGTCAATCATACCGAGTGGTGGGATGACTTTTCGAAAGAACTCTAAAAAAGGTTCATACAGTTTGCTAAACACTTCTCCTACAGCAGATTCTCTCGCCCCAGGTATCCAAGACATGAGAATATAAATGAACATACCCCATGTGTATAATGATAGGGCTAAACTTAATGTTTGATAAATTTTAAACGTCAACATTCATTATTACCATCCTTTATTAAAATCGTCTGGTTCTTCTAACGTCTCACGAATCGCTCCTGAAACTTCTACATTATCAGGTGTACATAAAAAAGTTTGTGATCCTAATTTTTGAATGTCACCTTCAACTGCATATACAGTACCACTTAAAAAGTCAACAATTCTTTTCGCTTGATCATGATGTACTTGTTCTAAATTAATGACGACTGAACGTCTATTTACAATATTATCTGCAATGGCCTGTGCTTCACTGTATGAACGTGGTTCACACAAGACCACTTTGGATGTTGCATGTTTCATACCGGTGAACTTCACAACATTTTCTTTATCTGTGGATTGTTCCTCGAGTGAACGTTCATCTACTTCCTCATCCACGTATTCATAGGTGTCATCTACACTAAATAATGAACGAAACTTTTTTCCAAATCCCATCATTTTCACCTCACCTTTTGGATTATGATCCTACTAATTTCGATCCAATTCGAATGTGTGTTGCCCCTTCTTCAATAGCAATTTTGTAATCATTACTCATCCCCATGGATAAATAGTTACATGGAGCATGTGGTTCTTGTTTCGCTTGAATCGTATCTCTAAGCTGAGCTAATTGCTGAAATGTTTGTCGAATAACCGCTTCGTCTTCTACATGTGGCGCCATTGTCATTAAGCCAACAATTCTTACCTTCTCATATGAGCTTAATTCGTCAATAAAATCCTCAACTTCATTCGGTTGTAAGCCATGTTTTGATTCTTCACCACTTACATTCACTTGAATGAAGCAATCAACCGCTTCTGTAGCCCGTCTTTCAATTTGATTCGCTACAGAAATACGATCGAGGGAATGAATCATATCCACTTCATGAACAATATCTTTCACTTTTCTCGACTGCAACGTTCCAATAAAATGCCACGTTGCTTCTTCGTGAATGTTTTGTTTCTTTTCAATAAATTGTTCAGCGCGGTTTTCACCAATATGTGTGATTCCTGCTCGAATAGCTTCTTCTGTTCGTTCTATTGTAACATATTTTGTCACAGCTATGATTGTAATTTCACTGGAGTCTCGTCCTACTTGTTTACAAATGTCTTCAATATCATTTTGAATGTGTACTAGATTTGCTTGTACATCCATTAGTGTCATTTCTCCCCCTATATTCAATCCTCTTGAAGTCCAATGTACCCTAACATACGCCCGGTTTTTCCTTGATCTCTCCGGTGGGAATAAAACATATCTTCCCGATCAAATGTACAGACTTCCATACTATCTATATTATGACGTAATATCCCATATTGTAAAAGGATTTCTTTGTTTAATCTGTGTAAATCAATCAAATATCGACCTGGAGTGCTATTTTTGACAACTTTCTCTTGTAAGTCTGTAGGAATATGTTGAATGACATGGTCATCTACTTCATAATTTTTTTGAGAAATCGAAGGGCCAATAAGTACACGAATATGTTCAATGGAACTTCCTAGTTCAATCATTTGAGATGCCATCTCCGGTCCAATATGAGCTACTGTTCCTTTCCATCCAGCATGTCCGATACCTATTAGGGACGCGTTCGGATCAAAGAAGAATAATGGAACACAATCAGCGAAAAATGCAGTGCATAAGATTCCGCGTTCTTCTGTGAGTAAACCATCCACACCTTTTATAGCACTTCCCATTTCTGTAGCACCTTTTCCTTTATCAGATGCACGTACAATGGAAATTTGATTGCTATGTATTTGCTCTCCACATACCCACGACTGGAGTGGGAACTTCACAATTTCTGCTACTTGTTGACGATTGTATCGTACAGTTTGCCCATCGTCCTCTACATGAAACCCCATATTCAATGAGTCGTAAGGTTTACTGCTAGAGCCACCATTTCGTGTTGTAAAGCCAATTTCAAGTCGTGGATCTAATTTTTTCCACGGAAGAAATGTAATGGTTTGTTCATTCTCTTGTGTATAACTTGTTTCCATGCAGATTCACCCCTTCATTCTTTTACATCTTTTGTCATTATTGTACAACACTCTGCATCGTTTGAGTACTATTTCACTTTACGAACGTACAGAAGGAGTATCTACAATATAGGATCTTTCATACGTATCTGTCACCAAAATAACATCGGTTCCAATCGTAACAATTTGTTCCCAGTAAATAAGTACCTCTTCAGGTTTGCTAAATAATCCGCCACCTCCAATTTTTGCTAACAAAATGATGGCAATAATCTTTCCAGAGGTCGGATCAATTTCCAAATCATATATATGCCCTAGTCTCCTTCCACTATTTACGATGATAACTTCTTTCACTTGCAATTCTGATAGCAGAATCATATGGACACACTCCCTTTACACCATATATATGCACATTCCATGTATAATACCCATAAAAAAACTATCCAATGGATGGATAGTTTTTTTACATCTTTTTGAATTAATTTCACTCATTTAAGTAAATTTCATAATACATCAATCGCAAAGTAAATCCGAACATTCATGTTAAGTAGAATTAGCTTGGACTCTAGGCGACTGCTTTCCGCGGGCAGCTATTGAGCCTCCTCGTGCTTCGCACTGTGGGGTCTCAACGAGGCTTTTCCTCCCGCAGGAGTCAGCCGCCTAGAGTCCAAGCTATCATATTTACGTCATATAACCGAACTATAATACTAATTTTAATTACAATGTTCGGATTTTTGTCCCAATAAGCTATTATGAAATTGATTCATTTATTTAAACATATCTTTATTCATCTGCTGGATGGCAGCTTTTTCCAAGCGTGATACTTGTGCTTGAGAAATGCCGATTTCATCTGCAACTTCCATTTGTGTTTTTCCTTGAAAAAATCGTTTGCTTAAAATCATTTTTTCCCGCTCATCCAGTAAATGCATTCCTTCTTTTAGCGACAGTTTATCATCCCATTCATCTTCTTTTACTTTATCATCGCTAATTTGATCCATCACATAAATTGGTTCGCCTCCATCGTTATAAATGGGTTCATGAAGGGAAACTGGATCTTGAATAGCATCTAATGCAAAAACAATATCTTCATGAGGAATATCCATTTCTTTAGCAATTTCCATTGCGGTAGGTTCTCTTGATGTTTTACTAATGAGTTTCTCTCTTGTTTGTAGGGCTTTATAGGCTAAATCACGGAGAGACCTTGAAACTCGAATAGGATTGTTGTCACGTAAATACCGTCTTATTTCACCTATGATCATCGGAACAGCATATGTAGAGAACCGTACATTATGACCTAAATCAAAATTGTCGATGGATTTCATGAGTCCAATACAGCCAACTTGAAATAAATCATCTACATATTCTCCACGATTGTTAAACCGTTTAATAACACTTAACACAAGGCGTAAATTTCCATTTACTAATTCTTCTCTAGCTGAAAGTTCCCCTTCTTGTTGTAGTTTGACAAAAAGTTTCCGCATTTCTTCGTTTTTTAACACTGGTAGTTTGGATGTGTCAACACCACATATCTCAACTTTATGTCTATGCATTGTGTGTTTACCTCCCAAGATTTGGTGATGCTGTTCACGGTAAGTATCACCTCTTGGGATAAATTTTATGCACACACTTTTTGTAAAAAGGGAGTCAAATATGAGAGATGTTCTTGATACATCTATGTTTAAATCATTTTATTAAATTCTTTTTTTAAGCGTACAATAATCTTCTTTTCTAAGCGTGAAATGTATGATTGAGAAATTCCTAACATGTCTGCTACATCTTTTTGCGTTTTAGCTTCCTCACCGATTAATCCAAAGCGTAATTCCATAATTTGTTTTTCCCGGTCCGTTAATTCAGATAACGCACTTCGTAGCAATTCTTTATCTACATCGGAATCAAGACTTTTAGTAATTAAATCAATTTCAGTCCCAAGCACGTCAGATAGCAGTAATTCATTTCCATCCCAATCCACATTGAGTGGCTCATCAAAGGATATTTCTGTCCTTCTTTTGTTATTCCGTCGTAAATACATCAAAATTTCATTTTCAATACATCTGGAAGCATATGTGGCTAACTTAATTTTCCGATCGGTATCAAATGTATTCACACCTTTAATTAGTCCAATCGTTCCTATGCTAATCAAATCCTCAATATTTATGCCTGTATTTTCAAACTTTCGTGCAATATATACAACCAATCGTAAGTTTCGCTCGATAAGTGTTTCTTTTGCTTCTTCACTTCCTGCTGCTAACTTTTTTAATACTTCTTCTTCCTCTTCTTTTGTAAGTGGTGGAGGTAGGGCAGCACTCCCGCCAATATAATAAATGGTTCCTTTTTTAAATCCTAATTTTCGCAACACATTATGAATGAATAAACGAATACGAAGACGAATTTTTCTCAAATAAATTCTCCTTTATCATTATGCTACTTGTACAGGGGCTTTCTTCATCACATAAGGATGCAATAAACAATGATATGTCTTATCAGCTGATAGTTGTCCAAATTGAATGCCTATGAGAACCTTATTTGTTGCAAGTTGTTGGTCAATGAGATCAATGGTTACTCTTTCAGGGCGAAGTGCAATCAGAAAACGTCTCTTACCTTCAACACCTTGATATGGAACGACATGAATCATCTTTTCCCATCTTTTTGGAATGAGATGAAAAGATAATGTTTGATGGGCAGTTTGAAGGTCACTCCATTCTTCCTCCGTAAACCATTGTTGTAAAAAAATGTGATCACAAATGATAACCGGAAAAGTTGTCATAGGATCCACGAGCTGATTTCCACTGTCAATAAAACCTAACGTACGAAATTTCCTTTTGTCCAGTTGAATCGTCACGTCACATAGCTGGTCATATTCCAACCCTTCTTCCACATGCTTGTCCATGCGAATTTGAGTAAAATAATACACAATGGGGAAACCTATGATAACAAATAACCAACTGACCGGTTCACCATATCCTTGCTGCACATATAACAAACTAAACGTTTGAAATTGTGGACTCTGTTGAAACAAAAAATGCATTGCAATCAATCCACCACCAGTCACGAACGTAACAAAATAAAATGTGGCGAGAGCTGTTAAAAAATGAAGGATGGATTTCATTTTGAACGTACACACAATAATGACCATGGAAAAAAGTACTTTTCCAAGTGGTGTTGTTAAAAACGTCCCTGGAAAATACATAGAAATAGGAACAATCAAGGCAGCAACAAAAGCTCCAATTACAATTCTCCTGAAACGTGTATGCATGCGTAAAAGTGATTTTGTCAACAGGAGAAGCATTAAGTCTACTAGAAAATTTAATAGCCACACTGCATCCATATACACCGTCACAATTTCACTTCCCTTTTGTCTAGCTTCATATCAGTAGATCGAAACACGTTCGTATCACCTAGAACACTAGCTAAACAGTACCAATTTCCTTATTTTTTCAGTGTATGCAACAGTATAAGGGATGTCCCAAGCAAAGTCTGTCATATCTTGTATGATATATACGTCTAGTTTTCACTAGTTATTAC
>DATGUV010000070.1:0-7335 GCA_035301025.1 Bacillota bacterium
GTAGAGCTTGTTCATATTCTACAAAAACATGGCGTACATGCAACAGAAAAACATATTTTCACTTCCAGTATGGCTACAGCTAATTATATAAAGGAGATGCATTCCTGTGCGTCAGCCTTTGTCATTGGTGAAGATGGATTAAAATATGCATTGCAGGAAAAGGGCATTGAAGAAAATCGTGTGGATCCTACACATGTAGTCATTGGAATTGATCGCGAACTTACTTATGATAAACTATCTCAGGCGTGTTTAGCGATTCGAAAGGGAGCAACATTTGTTTCAACGAATAGTGATGCAGCGATTCCAACTGAAGAAGGATTACTTCCTGGTAACGGAGCAATTACTGCGGCGGTTCGGACCAGTACTGGAGTAGATCCATTGTTCATTGGTAAGCCCTCAGCCGTTATTATGGAGCAAGCGATTGAAGAATTAGGGATTGGGAGAAATGTTGTAATGGTCGGAGATAACTATGACACTGATATTCAAGCAGGTATCCAAGCTGGAATTGACACACTTCTCGTATGTACTGGTGTGACAAAACGACAAGAAGTTCGACAATTTCACGATCAACCAACATATATATGTAATGATTTAATTGAATGGCTATAAAAAATGTGCCCCCATAACGGATATGGTGGCACATTTTTATTAAAACTCATCATCCACAACGGCGTGGGCGAGACGGCTAGATGCTGCTGCAGCAATTGCTCCAACAATATCATCTAGAAAGGTGTGCACTTCGCCAGTAGATTGGTCGTTAAGCCTTTTAAGAACTCCGGGTTTTTGCTTATCAATATACCCATAATTTGTAAATCCGATTGAACCATATACATTTACAATTGAAAAAGCGATAATTTCATCCACTCCATATAAGCTTTCATCCGTTTGAATAATCGTTTGAAGAGGTTCTGAAAGCTTTTTTTCTTCAGCAAGCATATCCAACTCGATACCTGTTAAAAGAGCGTGTTGAACTTCCCTCTTAGCAAGAACACGGTCCACGTTGTATTTACATTCTTCTAATGTCAAGTTTTCATGATAACTGGATTGTAAGTAGTGTACAAGCTCAGCAATCTCATCAATGGTAACGCCTCGTTGTTTCAATAAATCCCTTGCCTTTTTTTCTAATTCACTTCGTTGAAAATGAATATCCATATGAATCACCTTTTCTTCATTTTTTTAACATATCCAAAATAAAAGGAGTGTATATATAAGATACGAACGGTTATCACTTTCATTCTTGCAAACATTGAAACATATGAAAATGATAAAAATGGGGGAAAGCATATGATGGAAATGTTAGAAACATATTATGGAATTAAAGGGGATCGTCATCAACCCTTTCGAAACATTCCAAGTTATATAGCTAACAATATACACTATTTAATCATTACTTTAAACAAATCTGAAGAATTTAATGTTGAAAAAGCAGTTCTTGCATACTATTTACGTGAACAAGACACCATGCATATTGGGTATCCTCTGCAAAATATAGACGAACAATTTATTACACAACAAGGAGAAAAAAGATATATTGTGTTACGGATAGATGAGCTACAAGAGCTTAATCATAGGAGTGAAGGGGAAGTGTTAGCCCGCTTCCATTTACAACATCAGTCTTATCCCTTTGAGCCTCGCTCTATTTCGAGTTATGGACAGTGGAAGCAATTATGGATTGAGAAACTTTCTGCCTATGAACATTATTTACAAGGAACCCTTAAACGAAAGCGAACATATTTTGAGCGCACGTGGATGGACATATTTCCATATATTATTGGGATAACAGAGAATGCAATTCAATATATCGGAAACATTGAAAAAGAATCAATAGTAGATGAAAATGATCAGTCAACTATTACATTTGAGCGATACACAAACCAGTTGATCGAACCTGCAATGTTGTATGATGAGTTGCATGTTGATCATCCTATGCGTGATGTGGCCGAGTGGATTCGCCACCAATTACTTCAAGAGTTCACAGACTATGGGCATATTCTATCTTTTTTACAAGAGTATAAACAAGTAAAGCCCATTTCTTCATTTCGGTGGAAACTAATCTATGCACGTCTTCTGTATCCGGCTCATTTATTTGATGCTATGGATGAACAGAGATATCAAGAGGAGGGCTCCATTGGTGAAAATATAGTAAATATGTGTGTGGCACAAGATCGATATGAGAAAAGAGTGAATCGTCTTCTTCACCATATGGAGCGAAATCATCTAACAAACCCGATTCCTATGATACAATGGCGGTAAATGATGAAAATGGAGTGGATGATTCGTGACAAAACCTCTTGTGTACATTACAAGGAAAATTCCAGAACACCTACTGACAAAATATGAAGAACATTTCCATGTGAAAATGTGGGAAAGTGAAGATACACCAGTACCTAGAGATATTTTCCTTCAAGAAGTAGCCGAGGCGGATGGATTATTGTGTATGTTATCAGATTCTATAGATGAAGAACTTATGGAGCAGGGTAAACATGTAAAGGTGATTTCAAACTTAGCGGTAGGATATAACAACATAGATGTTGAATCAGCCTCGAAGAAGTCCATTGTTGTGACGAATACACCTGACGTTTTAACAGAAACAACTGCAGATTTGACATTTGCTTTACTTATGGCAACTGCGCGAAGAATTGTTGAAGCAAGTGATTATGTAAAAGAAGACGAGTGGCAAGATTGGTCACCATTTTTATTAGCAGGAGCAGACATTCACCATCAAACAATTGGAATTGTAGGAATGGGGCGGATTGGAGAAGCGGTAGCAAGACGGGCACGAGGATTTGGTATGGAAGTTTTATATCATAACCGCTCAAGAAAGGAATCCGCTGAAAAAGAATTACAAGCCCAATATGTTTCTTTCGATGAATTACTAGAGCGCTCGGATTTTATTGTACCTTTAGCACCATTGACTGAGGAGACAAATGAAATGTTTGATCACGAAGCTTTTGATAAAATGAAAGAAACAGCTATGTTTATCAACGCATCTAGAGGACAAGTTGTGAATGAGGATGCTCTATATGAAGCATTAACAACTGGGAAGATTGCTGCAGCTGGACTTGATGTCTTTACCGTTGAACCAATCCGTTCTGATAACCGCTTTGTTCAACTAAATAATACGGTTTGCTTACCACATATTGGTTCTTCCAGTGTGAAAACAAGAACCGCTATGGTTCACTTATGCTGTGAAAATATCGCAAAAGTATTGAATGGAAAACAAGCAAAAACACCTGTGAATTAATGAAAGGCAGACATTGTAGAAACTTACAACTGTCTGCCTTACTCTATAAGTACTATTAAAATACTTGCTCGATTTCAGTTACTCCAGGAACTTCCGTCACAAGTGCCCGTTCAATACCTGCTTTTAACGTAATTGCTGAACTTGGGCAGTTCCCACAAGCTCCCATGAGGCGTAATAGTACAATTCCATCCTCATCTACATCGACAAGCTCAACGTCTCCACCATCACGGAGTAAAAATGGGCGTAATTTATTTAAAACTTCTTGGACTTGATCATACATGAACAACCTTCTCCTTTCACATAACGAAGTGTATTAGTTTGTTTCCTTTTTATTAGATACACTAGTTCTCTACGTCTATTTTAACTTTGAAACGGATTTTTGTAAAATATTAGGCTTCAACATACGAGTTTCGTAAAAATCTAATCATACAGCCATTTGTGGAATGTTTTTTAGGGAACCATCATCTGTAAAACATTTACATATGAATCAACTTCATCATACGTATATTACGCTAGTCACTACCACACCAAGTTTCATCAAGTCGCCTGAATTACATGTAGTAGTGAATGAACTATTTTTGGTCATGATGAAATTCATTCTTGTACAAAAAAATAGGCTAGTACAAATGAAAAAAAGAACTAAAAATGGTATACTACCTATAGAAGGAAATGAATCAATGTCCAAGCTAAAGTTTAACGTATATATCCAGTCATATAGTATAATGATGGATAACGGATTCAACCTCTATATTTTCGTAGAGGAACCTTTACTGAAGAAATCATTTTACCTAGATAATAGGGAAACTATTGGAAGGAGAGGGATTCAATGATTATAGAAATTACAGATGGCGCGAGCCGTGAAATAAAAGAAATGTTACAACATGAAGACGAAGGTGCCTATTTACGCTTCGGAATTAAAGGTGGCGGGTGCAGTGGATTATCATACGCTTTAGGCTTTGAATACGATATTAATGAAGAGTTAGATATTGTTGAGGAAATCAATGACATTTCAGTGGTTATGAGTAAACAAGATGTACCAATAATTGAAAAGACAAAAATTGATTTTAAAGAAAACATGATGGGTGGCGGATTTAGTATCGACAACCCAAATGCAATTGTTTCATGTGGATGTGGTTCCTCTTTCCGTGCGAAGGAAAATGAAGGTACTCCTGAGAAATGCTAATAAAAATGCGGTATTGAGATCATCTCAATACCGCATTTTTTTGTACACATGTGAATGAATTTCATAATGGCCAAAATCAGCTATGTCACTACAACATTTAGTTTCGAAAGCTTCAACGGAACTAAATGTTGTAGTGAAATGGCATAAAATACGTATTATGAAATTCACTAATGTATGTTAAAACATATTTGTCGAGTGTTGCGGTTGAATTCTTGCCTTTGGATCAAGGTATTGCATCGCATTGTTAATGGCAATTGGACCGTCACCGAATCCTGTTGCAATGAGTTTTACTTTTCCTGGATACGTATTAATATCTCCAGCAGCATAAATTCCTGGAATGTTTGTTTCCATTTTTGAATTTACTACAATACTGTTGCGTTCAATCTCAAGATCCCATTCTGCAATCGGTCCTAGTTTGGAAATAAATCCGTAGTTACAAATAACAGAATCTACATCTATATTAATCGTTTGATCCCCACGTGCTTCACGCAAAGTTATATTTCTAATCTTATCATCCCCTTGAATGTCAGTTGCTACATACGGGGTTAATATATCAACAGATGATTCCTTTAATTGATGGACACTATGTTCATGTGCACGAAACGTATCTCTACGATGGACGAGCGTTACTTTTTTAGCAATTGGCTCAAGCATTAACGCCCAATCTACGGCAGAGTCGCCACCGCCTAAAAGTAAGACATGTTCGTCTTTAAAAATGTTCATATCTTGCACATAATAATGTAAGTTGATTCCCTCATAATCTTCTGAATTCCCAATGTTTAATCTACGAGGTGCAAAGGCGCCGTTTCCAGCAGTGATAATAACAGATCTTGTTGCATGTACGTCTCCATCTTGAGAGGTGAGACGAAATGTTCCATCTTCTAACTTTTCAAGTTTTTCAATAGATTGACCTAAAACAATTGTTGGATCAAATAATTCTAGTTGTTTTCCTAAATTATCAACTAGATCTTGTGCTTTGATTTTAGGAAATCCAGCAACGTCATATATGTCTTTTTCTGGATATAAAGCGGATAGCTGTCCGCCAATGTGTGGTAAACTCTCTATTAACTTAACGCTCGCATGGCGCATCCCACCATAAAAAGCGGTGAAAAGCCCTGTTGGACCTGCACCTAAAATCGTAATATCATATATTTTTTCATCCATTATGTACCCTCCAATACAGTGTAGAAATGCCTACCTCATCTATACTAACACAGTTTGATAATGCTTGTGTACTAAACAATCCTGGGACTCGCTTGAATCAATTTAAAAAAGAAATAGGTATTAGGGTTGAAATAAACATTTAAAGAGTCTAATATAATCATTAGGTACATATGTAGAAAAGGCTTTACCCGTTCTATAGATAATTAGATTCATGTATCCACACGTGAACAATCTCACAATGAATAGACGAAAAGTGAAGTCATATAAATATAAAAATGGAAGTGATCGGACTATGAAGAAGCCAAATATTGTCATTCTTGGTGCTGGATATGGCGGAATGATAACAACAGTTAAATTGCAAAAGAAATTAGGTGTAAATGATGCGAATATTACACTGGTAAACGAAAATGATTATCATTATATTTCAACATCTTTACATGAAGCTGCAGCAGGAACTTTGCATCATGACCGCACACGTGTCGATATTAAAGACGTTATCAAAACAAACAAAGTGAAGTTGGTAAAAGACACGGTTGTTTCGATTCATCCCGAGGAAAAACGTGTTGTTTTAAACAATGGAGAAATTACATATGACGTATTAGTTGTTGCTTTAGGTTTTGAATCTGCAACATTTGGTATTCCTGGACTAGAAGAAAATGCATTTGCGATTACAGATACAAATAGTGCAAGACTTATTCGCGAACATATTGAATACAATTTTGCTATGTATCACAATGAGAAAGATAAAACTGAAGGACGATTAAACTTTATCGTTGGTGGGGCTGGATTTACGGGAATTGAATTTGTTGGTGAATTAGCGAACCGCATTCCAGAATTATGTAAGGAATATGATATTGATCGTTCTCTTGTACGTATTATTAGTGTGGAAGGTGCTCCAACAGTTATGCCAGGATTTGATCATGCATTGATCGAATATGCAACAAACTCTCTAGAAGCTCGTGGGGTTGAAATTATTACAGGTGCGATGCTTAAAGAAGCAAAACCTGATGGAATTGTTTTTGAGCGAGATGGTGAATTAGAAGAAATTAAATCACTAACAACGGTATGGGCAGCAGGAGTTAAAGCGAATTCGATTGTAGAAGAATCCGGTTTTGAAACGAATCGCGGAAAAGTCCAAGTGCGAGAAGATATGCGTACACCTGATTACGACGATGTATTTGTTGTTGGGGATTGTGCACTTATTATGAATCATGAGACTGAACGTCCATATCCACCAACAGCGCAAATTGCTGTACAAGCAGCTGATGTTGTAGCAGCTAACGTAAAAGCATATATCCAAAAAGATGCAATGCATGGATTTGAGCCGAACTTAATGGGTACAGTTGCGTCATTAGGACATAATGATGCCATTGGATCGATTTTAAATGATCGCAAAATTTTTGGATGGAAAGCAACTGTTATGAAAAAAGTAATCGATAACCGTTATTACTTTAAATTAGGTGGATTACCTTTATTACTTAAAAAAGGTAAATTTAATATCTTTTATTAAAACTAAAACCTTATGAGAAAAAGCAAAGGAAAATCAATTGCCTTTGCTTTTTTTTGTTTCTATTATAAAATGATAGCTGTGTAGAAGGGAGAGATGAAATTGATTCAACTTGTGTTATCTGTTCTTCTTTATTTTGTAATCTTTTTCGGAATATCATTTATTTTAAATATGCTTTTACGAAGAACTTGGTTAATGGCTGTGTTGTATCCAATTATCATTACAATAATTATCAAT
>DATGUV010000071.1:0-4286 GCA_035301025.1 Bacillota bacterium
CTTTTTCCCTTCGATAGGAACATGAACATTTGCAGGTGTTTCTTTTGTGCGCCACAATCCTTGTAGTGTAAAATCTGGTACAAGAGGTTCTCTAAAAGGAAAATTCAAATGCACTGGTCCTGGATTTCCGCTTCTCGCCACGTGCATACTTCGAATTGCTTTTTGGCGCACGTACGAACACATCTGAGGGGTTCCTTCTGGAAGTGCCATCTCATGAAACCATTTGACTTCATTACGAAACATATGAATTTGATCAATGGCTTGCGGTGCTCCTACATCTCTAAGTTCATGCGGTCGATCCGTTGTAAGTACAACAAGGGGAACTCTACTTAACTGGGCTTCAACAACGGCAGGATAATAATTTGCTGCGGCAGTTCCTGATGTACAAACTAATGCTACAGGCCGGTTCGTTTTCTTCGCAATACCTAAAGCAAAAAAAGCCGCTGAACGCTCGTCAATAATCATCCATTCCTTCACGTCTTTATGCTCACAAAACGTCATCGCAAGTGGTGTTGAGCGAGAACCTGGTGATATTACCACATCTGTCAATCCACTTTCAACAAGACCGTCAACAAAATGGGTCACATACATAGACAAGGACTCAATATGTGTCATGTTCATCCTCCAACACAGATAAAATGGGTAAGAATTTAATATTTGTTTCTTCAAATTCATCTTGAGGATCAGAGTCCCGCATAATTCCGCATCCTGCAAATAAAGATACTTCATCATCTTGAACGAGAGCTGAACGAATCCCAACAGCAAACTCCCCATGTTGATTACTATCTAGCCAGCCAATAGGAGCACCATACCAGCCACGATCAAGTTCCTCGTGTTCCCGCATAAATGCCAATGCTACCTCACTTGGGACTCCTCCTAATGCTGGAGTTGGGTGTAAGCTTTTAATAAGATCAAAAATGTGGAACTCATTTTTGATGGTAGCAGTTACAGGTGTATATAAATGTTGTAAATTTTTAAGTGGGCGAAGAACTGGCTCCCTTGCTAGTTTTACATCTGTGCAATAAGGTGTAATCGCATCTGTAATCATTTGCACTACATATGCATGTTCTTCTAAGTTCTTATCATCATGTAACAACTCAGAACCAATGCGCTCGTCTTCTTCCTTTGTTCTCCCACGAGGTGCAGTACCTGCTAAACATGTTGACAGCATCTCTTCTCCTTCTATTCGGACGAGCCTTTCCGGAGTTGCACCTATAAAGCAATCCTCCCCACGGTCAAATGCATAAATAAAACAGTTCGTTTGAAGCGCATGTAATTTTTCTAGCATACTCCCAATTTGAACGGTATCACTTAATTGAATCCGCATTTCCCGTGCAAGAACAATTTTCTTCGCCCGGTCCTCCCGGATAAATTGAATCGCTTTTTCCACGTTGTCCAACCATTTCTCTGCTCCGAGTTCTTTCTTTTCTAACATGTATGCTTGGGTGCTAGGTTCGCTTTTTTCCCCTAAACTACGAATCCGACCTTCTGCTTCATCGATCAATGTTAACACATCTGCTTGATTCGTTTCTTGGTCAATCATACACGTAACTGTTAAATAAAAAGAACCCTGATCTTGTACAATTGAGTAGGTTGGTACATGGAGGAGACTCACTCCAAATGTATTCCATAATGAAGTAGGTTTCTTTTTCGGATCAAAAGTCATCCCACCTAAAGCAACAATTCCAGTACCTGAAACATGATAGGGGTTATGAATAAATGATCGATCTAATAATTCCATCCACTCAGTCTGCAACGCATCATAATGATTTTCAGTTGCTTGCAGTTCATATGCACTACCAATTCCAACAATTGTAAAATCGTCATCTGTACTTGACCAGTATGAGCGCTTCTCATCCATTTGTTTGGCATGGGTAAACACGTTTAACATGTGTATATCATCTATTTGTTCAGTCACGCTGAAAAGATGAACGTTATTCGTTTCGTTCACCTGCTTCAAAGACTGATTAATTTGTTCTTCTACATGATATGTTTTTGTTTCAATCATGAATATAAACCTCCACTAAACTAACAATGACTACGTCTACTCTATTTTATTCCTTTCTCGCCTCTTTCTCAAGAAAATGGGGCTTAAATAGACGTTTTCTTTATATTTAGTTCTTTTAAATAGTTTGCTCTATTGAGTATTAGATACCCTCTGTTAGTATACACCTTTTACAGGCGAATTGGGTAAAAATCATGTTCATTGACACCTATACAGATTCTCATTAAACTTATAGCGATATGCTAGTATCGTTTCAGGAGGAGAAATCATGCAACAAGACAACATTAAAGAGGCATTAAATGAACGTGGGGGATTTCAAGTATGGTGGCGCCTTTTACGACCACATACATTAACCGCTTCATTTGTTCCTGTATTTATTGGTACGATCATTGCTTATATTGATGGATTTATCCATGTCCCACTCTTTATTGCAATGTTGGTTGCTTCTATACTTATTCAAGCAGCAACAAATATGTTTAATGAATATTACGATTTCAAACGTGGATTAGACACAGAACACTCCGTGGGAATTGGTGGAACAATCGTAAGAGACGGCATTGCCCCAAAAACAGTTCTACGACTTGCCTTAAGTTTTTTTGGAATTGCTATCATACTAGGGATTTACATCTGCATGGAAACAAGTTGGTGGATCGCAGTTATCGGTCTTGTTTCAATGGTATTTGGTTACCTTTACACTGGTGGACCTTTCCCAATTGCTTATACACCATTTGGAGAAATTGTTTCAGGACTACTTATGGGTTCAGTCATTATAGGAATAAGTTATTACATACAAGCTGCAACACTTACAGACAGAGTATTATGGATATCCCTACCAGTAGCTTTATTTATCGGAGCAATTATGCTGTCGAATAATATTCGTGACCGTGTAGGAGATGCAAAAAGTGGTCGAAAAACGATTGCAATTTTAGTCGGTCATAATAAGGCTGTTGGATTACTCGCCGCATTTTTTATTACTGCTTATATAAGTACTATTGTATTTGTTCTGTTAGGTATGTTACCAATTCTATCACTCATCACCCTCATTAGTGCAAAACTTGCCTTTGACGTGATTAAAGGATTCATGGGAAAAACAAAACCACTAGAAATGATGCCAGCAATGATTATGACAGGGAAAACAAATACAATTTACGGATTACTTCTTTGTTTATCATTATTTATGTATTCATTATATAGTTAAATGGGAGGGGTACAATGAATATTCAAGATACGCTTATCACTACACTTGGAATGGACATTCAAACACTAGAAAAAGATCAAGTCATTATTACGATGCCAGTCGATGAACGCACACGTCAACCAGCTGGATACTTACATGGAGGCGCCTCGATTGCTCTTGCAGAAACTGCTGCGAGTATAGGAGGAATCCTAAATGTGAACCCTGAGAAAATGAATGTATTTGGGATTGAAATTAACGCCAATCACATTAAAAGTAAACGGGATGGAGTTGTAACAGCCGTTGCAACACCGGCACATATTGGGAGAACAACGATGGTCTGGGAAATTCGTATCACAGATGAAGAAGATGCTCTTATCTCACTGGCTCGTTGTACCATTGGAGTTGTACCAAAATAGGGATTATAAAGTAAAACGTTGTAGTTAATCGCGTTGACAATTTT
Organism: Bacillota bacterium; assembly: GCA_035301025.1. Lineage (GTDB taxonomy): Bacteria > Bacillota > Bacilli > Bacillales > Amphibacillaceae > CALAMD01. The sequence goes on from DATGUV010000071.1 coordinate 3,643, forward strand.
TTAAAAGTGGTAAGAAAAGCGTTGTAGTTGCATGTATTTCATCATACGCATATATGCCGATCAATACAACATGTCATTCCAAGTTACTTGAGGTGACATGTTGTATTGAAATGGCTCATTATGATAATGATGACATTCACACAATTATGGGCTCATAGGAACTTAAAACTGTGTGAAAGTCGTTAACAATAACCATAAAAAAAGGACTTCTTTCAAAACGAAAGAAGTCTTTTTTTGTTATGCTAAAGATGTTCTTTTTTGATCAATCCACGTTTTCATCTTCAAATAAAGTGGAACAAATAACATTCCGACGATGGCACCTTTAAGAATGTTAAATGGTAATATACCTGCAAGGACTGCTACACGTTTTACGCTCTCGATTTTCATTTCTTCCATTCCCATAAACCAAGCATACACAGGGAGGATAATTAAATAGTTTAATACACTCATTGCTACAGCCATAACCACTGTCCCAATAACTAAACCTGAAATAACACTATTAACTGTTTTATATTTGTGGTACAAACTTGAAATCGGTAATACAAACAATGTTGCCGCTAAAAAGTTTGCTGCAACTCCTACTGGTTCCCCACTTCCAATAATGAGATACAAAATGTTTTTAATTGCGATAACTATGACACCTG
>DATGUV010000072.1:0-3052 GCA_035301025.1 Bacillota bacterium
ACCCGTTTTACTGTATATACATCTTTAATTTGCTTTAGACGATCGACGATTTTTTGTAAGTGTCCTGTGTTATAAATAAATACAGTTATTTGAATGATTGCCATTTTATTACGATCTGAACGCCCATTTACCTGATTTATACTCGTTTTCATTTCTGTTAATGTTTGAAGAATTTCATTGAGCAATCCGTTACGGTCATATCCAGAGATTTCTAAATCAAGTAAATATTGCTTGTTCTCTCGTTGTGCATATTTCCAATGAACTTCTAATTGACGACTTTTCGCTTCGTCTGATTGCATGTTCGGACAATCTGCACGATGCACTGAAACACCTCGTCCTTTTGTAATATAGCCGACGATTTCATCTCCTGGTACTGGGTTACAACATTTCGATAAGCGTATCAATACGTTGTCAATTCCTTCAATGCGTATTCCAGAATCATGAGCTTGATCGTCTTTTGTTTTATCTTGAGAATCTTGTTGAACATGATCAATGGTTTCAGCTAAAGCTTGTTCTTTATCTCTTTTCCTGCGAATATCATCGGTTAAGCGCGTAGCAATAAGTGCAGCAGTAATACCTTGATATCCGACAGCTGCATACATATCATCTTCCGAATTAAAATTAAACTTTTCGACAACTCGGTTTATATTTGCAGGACTTAAAGCTTCTTGCAGTGAAATTCCCATATCAAGAATTTCTTTTTCAACAAGTTCTTTCCCTTTTGTAATGTTTTCCTCTTTACGTTGTTTCTTAAAAAACTGTTTTATTTTATTTTTTGCTTGGGATGTTTTAGTGATTTTTAACCAGTCCTGTGAAGGTCCGTAAGAATGCTTGGACGTAATCACTTCAACAATGTCTCCATTTTTTAATGTATAATCAAGTGGTTCCATCTTTCCGTTAATTCGAGCACCAATGGTTTGATTCCCTATTTCTGTATGAATGCGATAAGCGAAATCTATAGGAATAGAGCCAGATGCGAGCTCAATAACGTCTCCTTTAGGAGTGAACACATATACCATATCTGAGAAAAAATCCATTTTTAATGATTCGACAAATTCTTCTGCATCACTTGCTTCATTTTGCCAATCTAATATTTCGCGGAACCATGTAAGCTTCTCTTCGAATGACTTTTTACTAGATTGAACATTTTTTCCTTCCTTATAGGCCCAGTGAGCAGCAATACCATATTCTGCAATGGCATGCATTTCTTTCGTCCGAATTTGAACTTCTAGTGGAGCGCCACCAGGTCCAAGAACAGTTGTGTGCAACGATTGATATAAATTTGGTTTCGGCATTGCAATATAATCCTTAAAACGACCAGGCATCGGTTTCCAGTTTGTATGAATAATTCCAAGGACTGCATAACAGTCTTTAATACTATTAACTATAATTCGAACTGCGTGCAGGTCATAGATTTCATCAAATTCTATATCTTGGTTAATCATCTTTTGATAAATACTATATAAATGTTTTGGTCGACCGGATAAATCAGCCTCAATATGAACTTCTTCTAACTGTTTGGATACGATCTCAATGACCTTTTCAATATATTGTTCCCGTTCATTTCTTTTCTGTTTCATTTGCTGAACAATACGGTAATATTGCTGTGGGTTTAAATATCGCAGTGCTGTATCCTCTAACTCCCATTTAATGGTTGATATACCAAGTCTATGTGCAAGAGGAGCAAAAATCTCTAATGTTTCTTTTGCAGTACGACGTTGTTTTTCAGGAGGCATATGTTTTAATGTACGCATATTGTGCAAACGATCAGCAAGTTTAATTAAAATCACGCGAATATCTTTGGCCATAGCGACAAACATTTTACGATGATTCTCTGCTTGTAATGCACCTTTTGACTTGAATTTAATTTTTTCAAGTTTTGTTACTCCGTCAACGAGTAGTGCGACTTCTTTATTAAAATTCTCTTCAATTTCTTCTAAAGTTACTTCTGTATCTTCTACGACATCATGTAAAAATCCACCTGCAACAGTTACTGGATCCATCGTTAATTCCACTAAAATACTTGCTACCTGTACAGGGTGAATGATATACGGTTCGCCAGATTTACGATATTGACCGGCATGTGCCTTTTCAGCGAATACATAAGCACGTTCAATAAACTCAACATCTTCTTGATCTAAATATTCACTAGCCATGTCCAGTACTTGCTGAATTGATACTATATCTCCATTTGCCATATAATCACCTTTTATCATTGTTGTTAACTTTGCCCCTATATTCGTCTGTAATGTCTGATTTTTAATATAGTATAGCATACACGGATTTGTGAAAGATAGATAGGAAAAAGGTCTGACAAATCAAATGTTGTCAGACACTTTTTACCTTGTTTCATTCATTAATTATTCGTAACGCATTAATGTAAGAACGTCATATCCTTCTAATTTTTCCAAACCATTTAAGTATGCTAATTCAATTAAAAACGCACATCCAACGACAATTCCACCTAATTGTTCCACAAGTTTTATTGTCGCTTCAATTGTTCCACCTGTTGCCAGTAAGTCATCTGTAATTAATACACGCTGACCAGGCTTCACTGCGTCTTTATGAATGGTTAGAACGTTTTCTCCGTACTCAAGTCCATAGTTCACTTTAATTACTTCTCTTGGAAGTTTTCCTTCTTTGCGCACTGGAACAAAACCTGTTTCTAGTGCATATGCGACTGGACATCCAATAATAAATCCTCTTGCTTCAGGACCAACAATGATATCTATTTCTTTTTCTTTCGCATATTCTACAATTTGATCAACTGATTCTTTAAAAGCTGGACCATCGTTCATTAATGGAGTAATATCTTTAAATTCAATTCCTTCTTTTGGCCAATTTTGAACAATTTTAACATGTTCTTTCAAATTCATTTGTAACTTCCCCCTCGACATGGGTATCTCTTTCCAAATAGGAAGAGAACCTTGAACGTAACTCTGTATAATTGGAGTAATAAAAGATCCGTTCCATTTTTTCCTTTTGAATGCGTTGTGAAAATGTAACTGACTCTGTTAAATCTTTACTTTCAGGTTGTTTTTGAACAGAAATC
>DATGUV010000073.1:0-4475 GCA_035301025.1 Bacillota bacterium
AGCTTCACGATACAAATCTTCATATTCTTCGTTCGCTTGTTGTTCTTCTTTTTTAGATTTCTTTTTAAATAAATACATGGCTACAACAGCTCCAGCCATAAAAATTACAAGAGAAATAACAGCAGGTATATAGTCAGATGCATCTTCTGGAAAGTACAAAAACTCCATCATAAGCTATTCACTTCCTTTGGTCTCTATTATAGCAAAAAATATCTCTTTGAAGTAAAAAAACAACTTTTGTTCGCAAAACTGTTAAAAATTTGGCACAATGAGACGTGAGGTGGTAATCATGGATGAAGTCAACATAGGTGAACACGTACTAGCAGTATATAATACGGGTACATATATTGGAGAAGTACTAGAAGATCGTGGGAATTATATTCTTGTGGAGGTTCTTGCTGTTCTGGAACATCCAACTCAAGGAGATTTACATAAACCAGGTCAAGTAGAAGGTGCTGTCTTTCACGAGCGTAAAGCTCTCAGTTTTAAAGAGAAAATGAACGTTCGTAAACGTAAAATTAAATCACACGAAGGTCAAGTGCCTGAGTATATCTCTTCGTTAAAAGAAGCATATGAAACGCTGAAACAAACATTGAACAATGAAGAAACACAGTATAATACCCTTGCCCTAAAAAAACTAGAGCAATTAAATGAGCACTATTACCAATTTTAACTTTCATATGTCACATGGATTGTTATCCATCAGAATGTATTTCATAATGACCAACATAGCACTTCACTACTACATGTAGTAGTGAGGTAGCATAAAATACGTATTATGAAATACATTCGTCTCTTGAAGAAATGAAAGAATAGTGGAATTCCACTATTCTTTTATTTCACCTAAATGCTCTTCGATTAATACTGTAATTCCTTCTATAGCATCTTCCTCATCGTTTCCTTCAGTGGTTACTTTCACTTCTGCACCTTGAGGAATCCCAAGTGACATCACACCCATAATAGATTTTAAGTTCACTGATTTTTCTTTGTAATGTAACTCAACTGCCGAAGAATATTGGCTAGCCTTATTCACTAACAATGTTGCTGGTCGTGCGTGAACTCCAGTATCTACCGTAATTAAAAATATTTTCTCTGCCATATTTATTTCTTCCTTTCCATAGCCATTGTATGTTTAATAGGATTCAACACATGTAAACTCTTATATGCTCCCCTATAGTATAAACAAAATTATAGAAGTTTGAAGCAATAAGGGTATACTACTATTGAAATTTTTTGATGAATACTCCATACTTTAGTATAACAGATTATTGATCAAAATGAGCTATCCACACATTTATTCATTCATTTTTAAGGAGGAAAACAATGAGTATTCATATTGGAGCTAAACAAGGTGACATTGCTGAAAGTATTTTACTTCCAGGCGATCCGCTTCGAGCGAAATATATTGCAGAAACGTATTTAGAAGATGTTACACAGTACAATGAGGTACGCGGAATGTTAGGGTTTACTGGTACGTATAAAGGAAAGAAAATTTCTGTTCAAGGTACAGGCATGGGTATTCCTTCGATCAGTATTTATATCCATGAACTGATGGAGTCTTACGGGGTTCAAAATTTAATTCGTGTAGGCACATGTGGCGCGTATCAACATGATGTACATGTACGAGATATCATTTTAGCCCAAGGTGCAACGACAGATTCCCAAGTAAACAGAAACATTTTTGGTGGCATTGATTACGCACCATTAGCTGACTTCAGCATGCTAAAAGATGCTTATGAATTATGCCAAGAAAAAGAACTACCAGTTCACGTTGGAAACATCTTTACAAGTGATGCATTTTACCGAGAAGATGCTGAGAAGGTCTTACCTCTTCTAGAAAAATACGGGGTACTCGGGGTTGAAATGGAGACAACTGCTTTGTATACCATTGCAGCGAAGTTTAAACGAAGAGCAATGTCTATTTTAACGGTCTCAGACCATGTTTTAACTGGTGAAGAAACTACTTCTGAAGAAAGACAAACAACATTTAATGAAATGATGGAGGTTGCATTAGATACCGCTCATCGCATAACCACATAAATATATACATGTTTTGCTACATATGTCTGAGCTCGCTTAAGTAGTTAACATTCAGCCATCGTCCTTGTTCAATGCAAGGACGATTTCTCTCTTTAATTGTCACCCATAAAAAATAAAGGTTGACAATGAACCATTTCCCTTTTATGATATAAAAAGACGAAAGGAGGTTCATTGATGCGCTTACGTACAATTGATATTACATATGGAGCAGTATTTGTTTGTTTAATGGCCATTGGTGCTAATGTAACGGCTTGGTTTCCGTTTTTAGCCGTTCCAATCGGAGGAGCAACTGTTCCAGTATCTTTACAAACATTTTTTGCTATTTTAGCTGGGCTTGTATTAGGAAAAAGACTTGGTACTTTTTCAATGATGACATATGCACTCATCGGTTATGCTGGCGTTCCTGTATTTGCGAACTTTTCCGGTGGATTAACATCTCTCGTTTCACCTTCAGGCGGATTTATTATTTCATTTATTTTTGTTGCCTTTTTCACGGGATTCGTAGCAGAACGTTTTACACATCCAACAGTAGTTCCATATTCAATCGCTGCCATTACTGGACTAATTGTTAACTACGGAATTGGCGTTACCTATATGTACATAGCTATGAATACGTGGTTAGAGTTACCAATCAGTTATGGTCTAGCGTGGTCTGGAATGATACCATTTTTAATGAAAGATTTAGGGTTGTCCATTCTATCAGCATTTTTTATGGTTGCTATTTCAAAACGAATCCCGCGTATTTTACCAAAAAGAGAATCTGTTTCAAAATAACCATACCTTATTCAAACGTCCTTTGCGTTGATTGTTCTACACTGCAAAGGACGTTTTTCTTATCCCTTCCACCCGTGTCACATACAAGCCTTTTAACGGGCAATATGATACACTGTTTTTACACCATGTACATCATTCAAATGCTCTGATGAAAGGATGTATTCAACCATGAACTTTCCACTCATTTCAGCACTTAGTGCCATTGTTTTTGCCCAAGTCGTTAAAATACCGATTAAATTCATCGTTACAAAAGAGTTTATGCCTAGTTTAGCATTTAGTACAGGAGGAATGCCTAGCAGTCATACAGCCGCAGTCGCTGCTTTAACGACAAGTGTTGGCATCATTGATGGAGTAGGCTCCACATCTTTTGCAATCGCTTTTGTATTTAGTATTATCATTATGTTTGATGCCACAGGAGTCCGGAGACAAGCTGGAGAACATGCTGTACTCCTCAATCAAATTATTAAAGACTTTCAATACTTTTTTGATGGAACAAAAGACTGGAACAGAAAAGAAGAATACGAAAAAAGAGAAGAATTAAAAGAATTACTCGGCCATCGTCCAATCGAAGTATTTTTCGGTGGGATTGCGGGAGTTTGTATTTCTTTTCTCTTACACTATTTTATGTATCCATAACAAATGTCGGACCTTTAATGTAAAAGATCCGACATTTGTTATTGTTTTTTAAATACTTCCATATATTCATTTTCATTTAATTGATTCATTTCTAGCTCTGTAATAGAACCTTCTCCCATTCGAACGATAAACACATCTACCTGTCGTTTCCCCCACTCATCATAGACATCTTCAACAGTTTCATAATATAAATCAATTTTATTTCCCTGAATCGCGCTTCCAATGTCTGTGACTACTCCATATCCGTAATCAGGAATATATAAAATAGTCCCTAAAGGAAATACAGATAAATCTGCAGCAATGGTTGAATATACGTCTCTTTGAACTGGAACACCTGCATAAGTAATCCCGTAAGCTACATGTTCAGGACCCTTTCCTGTAGATTCCACTCCAGCGGTATACCCTGTCGCAACAACACGTTCCACAGGATACCCTTCTCGTTCCATCATGTTAACGACAGGATCCACTTCTTCTTGTGCATTTGTTGAAGATAATCTGTCGATAGAAATTGATGTTGTGACGAGTAGATGATTTTGTACCCGTGCCTTTCCGATATCTGTGATGAACAGGATGGATAGACAAGCAATGATTGAAATATAAAAAAACCTTCCTTTATTTCGAATGTGCAATGCACATCACCCCATAAAAAAAGGTTTCCCTTATTTTTAAAAAATATGTACCGAACAACATTTTTGAACATATGTATGTTAAAACATCTGGTATCCGCTTCTACGTAAAAATCGAATGACAATCCCAGACACAATCGTTCCAACAAATCCAGATCCTAAAATGATAATATCTTCATATCCTAAGGAAAACAATACACCAAAGGCTTCACTAAAGCTTACAATTGGATGAAATAAATAATCAAGTATCTTAATATCATTGATAATTATTGTAATGATAATTGGATACAACACAGCCATTAACCAAGTTCTTCGTAAAAGCATATTTAAAATAAATGATATTCCGAAAAAGATTACAAAATAAAGAAGAACAGATAACACAAGTTGAATCAATTTCAT
>DATGUV010000074.1:0-5106 GCA_035301025.1 Bacillota bacterium
ACTTCCTCATATAAATAGATCATCACATATTTATCTAGCTTATCACACTTCTTCTTATGTCAGAACAGATACGCTTATGCACACGAATATAGAAGAAAATATATGTGTTTGAACAACCCTAAAAAGCTATATCCCAAAGGACATAGCTTTTTAGAAGGTTCATGAATATCATAATATGTGTGCGTCTATACAACTATAATCTGTAGATTTCATCGATTTCTCACATCTACACTTTGTAGCAGTATCAACACATTTGACCATTATGAAATTCATTTAGATATATGTTATTGTTTGTTTTGTTGTGATTGTTTGTTTTGTTTTTTCACTTCTTGTGCATCTGTTTCTGAACCAAATTCAGTTCCGAACTGTTGGTTTTGTTGTTGGTTCTGCTTTCTCACTTGCTCAACATTTGTACCAGTTTTTGTTTTCTTTGTATTGTGATTGTTTTTCGTCATCGATATCACCTCCACAGTTATTAACTTCTCCAAATAAATTGTTCTTATCCATTTTTTTATGAATCAATTTATTCTATAGGAAAATTTAATTTGTGAAGAAAATACAAAGACTCGAGCACCTGAGTGAATTTCATAATTGCCCACATTAGCTATTTGAATATAACATGTAGTTTCAAGCGTCTTAGCGGAACTACATGTTGTAGTAAAGTAGCATAAAATACGTATTATGAAATTCATTAACCTAGTCTATATAAGGAATCATTTTTAAATGTGAGACTGGAAATGGATATAAATCAAATGCGTCAGGATGAACAAATTCCAATCGTTGATCTGTTTCCTTCCTTATAACAGTTCCTTTATAAATCGTTATATTCCAAATAATATGGGAAAACACATGTTTTAATGTTGCTACTTTTTTATCAATGCTCACATCAATTCCATATTCTGAAGATAACCAAGTCACTCCATCTTCTAAGGCCATTTCATCTAATGGAATCATTGGAAATTGCCATAAATTCGCAAGTAATCCACTCTTTGGTCGCTGCTCAATAACATACTCTCCATTATATTCTAATAAGAGTGCAGCATATGCAATATGGCGTTGCTTTTTCTTTTTTCCCTTAATAGGAAGTTCATTTTGTACACCAGCTTCATAAGCCCTGCACTGAGATTGGACTGGACAAAACATGCACATAGGTTCTTTAGGTGTGCATATAAGTGCACCTAATTCCATTAAGCCTTGATTAAAGGATGATGCATCATCGGCCGGAACAAGTCCACGGGTAATGTTTTCAAATTCCTTTTTCATCCGGTGCTCAGAAATGTTTTCCTCCATACGTAACACTCGGGATAATACACGCATAACGTTTGCATCTACAGCTGGTTCTGGCAACCCAAATGCAATCGACATAACTGCACCTTTCGTATAAGGACCAACACCTTTTAACCGCCCAAACTGCTCCGGATCGTTAGGTATAATTCCATTAAATGAATGAACGACTTCCTTTGCTGCATGATGTAAATTTCGAGCACGGCTATAATAGCCTAGACCTTCCCATGCTTTAAGTACTTCTTGCTCATCAGCTGTCGCTAGCCCTTGAATCGTTGGAAATAAGGTTATAAAATTCTCAAAATAGGGAATAACAGTATCAACACGGGTTTGTTGCAACATTATCTCAGAAACCCATATATAATAAGGGTTTGTTGACTGTCTCCAAGGTAAATCACGCTTTTCATCATCATACCAATCCAACAAATTGTTTTGAAATGATGAAATGTCAAAAGATTGTAAGATGTGTTGTTTCACAAGGCACCTCATTTGTTATATACTAGTAAATGAGGGGAAGAGATACATTTCCCTCAATATAAGCTCGATTATGTAATTTAATATTTTCTTGAAAGAAGCACCACGAATGATTCGAATGAATATTGTAGGTTTGCTTCTCTTTCGTGTTGGTATGTAAAAACGACGGATGCTTAAGAAATGCATCCCTATCAATTACCACATAAAGTAACACCCATGTGCGATATACAGTCAATTTCTTGGAAGGAGTGTTCGTGTCATGGACACAGGAACACATTTAACTATGGGAGTTGCTCTTGGCGGTCTTGCCACGATTGATCCAACGGTACAAGCTGATCCGGTACTTTTTCAATCGATTATGGTTGGAACATTGGTAGGTTCACATGCTCCCGATTTTGATACCGTATTAAAGTTAAAAAGTAATGCAACATATATTCGTAACCACCGTGGAATCACACATTCGATTCCTGCAGTCATTATTTGGGGGTTACTCATTTCTACAATTATCTATTTATTCGTTCCACACGTATCTTTTATGTATATTTGGTTGTGGACATTTGCAGCCGTTATTTTACACGTTGTTGTTGATTTATTCAACGCATACGGAACACAAGCATTGCGCCCATTCTCTGATCGGTGGATTGCCTTTGGGTATATAAACACCTTTGATCCAGTAATTTTTGGGTTGCATGTCATTGGTATCGGCGCTTGGTTACTAGGTGCCCATCCTGGATACACATGGCTTATTATTTACTCTATTCTCATTTTGTATTATATTAAGCGTTACTTAGACAAACGAGAAATTGTAAATAAGATTTATGGACATTTTCCAGCGACTACCGATGTTATTACTTCTCCTACGTGGAGACAAAACGAATGGCGTGTTGCAATTACGACAGAGAATCAATTCCATGTTGGAACTGTGAAGAATGGTCATATAACAATTGTAGATACGTTTCGTAAAAAACCTCTCCCCCAAACAGAAGTAATTGAGAAGTCGAAAGAAGATCGCAATATCTCAGCGTTCCTTTCATTCTCACCAATGTATCGTTGGGAAACAGTCGAGTACTCTTCTGTAACGGAAGTACGATATATCGACTTAAGATATCGCTCGAAAGGACATTATCCATTCGTCGCTGTCGTAAAAATTGATGCTCAGAAGGAAATTGTGAGCTCTTATACAGGATGGATTTTCTCCGAGCACAAATTACAACACAAATTAGGTTTTGATGAAGAAGATATTTTAACGAATAGTAGGTAATCCTACTATTCGTTTATTTTTTCTCCTAAGATTGAAATCGGTATTGCCTCTTCTTCTTTATACTCCTCATCAAGCACATTTATCCGGTGTCCCCATGCAAAAACTCCATTTACATAATTTATCTTAAACGTATGACCAGGATCTCCTACCATTTGATGCTTATCTCCAGCATGGTAATCTTCTGGATTTAACATATATGCTAAAGCTACTTGCATTTTTCGTTCGTTAATAGCTACTTCACTCATGTTGCCAAGTTGTTCTGCTTTTTGCGCTTTCTCCTTATATGTTGCAGCTTCTTCTCGGAGCTGTTCAACAGATAAATCACTAAAACGATACGTCATGATATCGTCCCCCTTAATTTTGACTACCATAATGAATGTTATAATACGTATGTTTTCCTACTCTATTTCCACATGTAATTCCGTTATGACGCTCGAAACTACACTGGGAAATGAAGTAAATATTTTAGGTCATTGTGAAATTCATCCAAGTTTTTCTTCAATAAAACGTTCTATATGTTCAAAGGAAAATCCTTGTCGGTACAATCCTTCTTTTATTTTTTGTTCTAGCTCGAACCCTTCCCATTTTTCTTTTTGTTTTCGGTAAAGTTTCTCTCCTTGATGCTGTATCGCTATCCATTCTTCTTCAACATCAGGTTGTTTTAGGAATTCAGACATCACATGATGAATTACATCTTGGGAAAATCCATTTCGATAAAGAGCGGCTTCAGCTTGTTGCCGTTGCTTTTGAAATGAATGTTTTGTTTTTCGTCGCAAACGTTTTTCCGCAATCTTCATTGCTCGTTCCTCTTGGACGTTAAAAGTATATGCTTGAATTGCTTTTTCTGCAATCGAATCCGTTACACCTTTTGCTTTTAACTCTTGAAAAACCATCTGCGGACCTTTCGTAGATGTTTGAATCCGGTGCTTCACAAACATTTGCGCAAATGCGGTATCGTCTAAATATTTTTCTTTTAGGAGTCGCTGAATAATTTGAGCAATATGTTCCTCTTCTACCTCTAAAGAAAGCAAATGATTTTCCATCTCTTGAATAGACCTTAGGCGGTAACTCAAATACTGAATCCCGCGAATATAGCCAAACTGAACGGTGTCTTCCTCTTTATATTTTGCGATATCCTTCTCAGTAATTTCTTTTCCTTTATGAATGTGGTGCTTAATTAAAATATCTTCATCCACACTAAAAAGATAGGATTCCTCTTCCCCTTTTTTAACAAAAATATTATAACGATGTGTTTTTTTCTTTTGTGTTGTAATTCGAGATATGATCATCAATCAACACTCCCTAAACCTATCATACCACGATTCATTTGTTCCTTCGATTAAAATCATATGCAGCCGTTCATCTTTGCTGTAGATGTGTATAATAGATGATAATTATGAATTCATTCAAGGAGGCAGAAACATGAATATACTTATAAGTGGTGGTACTGGATTTGTTGGTAGCGCATTAACGAACGCTCTCATCCGCAAAGGACATCATATTTTTATATGCACACGTTCTGCAAACAAAAAGAGTACACACAAACAAGTACAATTTGTATCATACGATGCTTTAGGTAATTTACCGAATATGGATGCTGTCATTAACTTAGCAGGTGAATCCTTATTTGGTTACTGGACAAGTGATAAAAAAGAACAAATACTGAATAGTCGCATCCACATCACTCGTACGCTGGTGGAATATATCCAAAAACAAACCGTGCGTCCTAAAGTATTTATATCTGGTTCAGCTGTTGGATTTTATGGCACTTCTGAAGATAAAATGTATACAGAGAAAACAACTCAACCAGGAGACGACTTTTTAGCAGAAGTCGCTTCTTCGTGGGAAGAACAAGCTCGACCTGTTGAAGACCTTGACGTCCGAACTGTGTATACACGATTTGGGGTAATTTTAGGTTATGGAGGAGCTCTTCCTTTAATGGAACTGCCTGTGAAATTATTTGTCGGTGGAAAAGTTGGAACTGGTAAGCAATGGCTATCATGGGTACATGTAGACGATGTTGTTAAAAGCATGATCGAATGTATGGATAATTCAATGATCGAAGGACCAGTAAACGTTACTTCACC
>DATGUV010000075.1:0-18304 GCA_035301025.1 Bacillota bacterium
CTATTAGAATGATTTTTTTCAATAAAAAAAGAAATTCCCCCTATTTCACATGTGAATCTTTTGAAATAAAGGGAAATAGTTAAAGGTTTGAATGAATCTCATAATACATTAATCGCAAAGAAAATCCGAATTTTCATATTAAGTGGAGTTAGCTTGGAATCTAGGCGGCTGCTTTCCGCGGGCAGCTATTGAGCCTCCTCGTGCTTCGCACTGCGGGGTCTCAACGAGGCTTTTTCTCCCGCAGGAGTCATCCGCCTAGATTCCAAACTAGAATATTTACGTTACACAACCGAATGTTAACGTTAATTTTAGTTGTATTGTTCGGATTTTCTACTCAAATAAGCAATTATGAAATTGATTCGTTTATTTGTTTAAATATTCCTGAAGATGTGCATGACTTAAAATTAAGGATTGTACTTCTTCACGTACACGTTTATGCAACATATGTTCAGTTTGATCAATACGTCTAATCATTAAACTTACATATGCTTCATAATCTCTTTTCTTCATAGGTAATATGTGTGAAGCATTTTCAGTCATATCCATATAAACGCTCCTCTCAATATAATCTTCGTTCGTTTCGTTCTCATACTATTCTTCAATTCAATTACAAATCCTTTATGTTCGACAAAACTAGAAAAAAACATACAAAATGATTTCTATTTATGAACAATGTGTAAAATATTTCTAGAGTATTTCAATGAAATTTACTCTTAATATTATGTTTCAACCAATAATGTTATATAATGGATATGGGTAGTGACATTAAATGCATTAAAGTGTATGTTAATTGTGAGGAGGTTACATAGTGAATTACCCAAACGGGAGAAGAAGCCAAGCTTCCTCTTCATCTCCATCAATAGAAAAGAAATCTGATCAAGTTGTTTATAGCAATCGAGGCATGAATTTAGAAGAAGATATTGATGAAACAAATACGTTTTATGTAACAACAAACAAAGCAATTATTCATAAAAAGCCAACTCCTGTACAAATTGTACGAGTACATTATCCTAAAAGAAGTGCTGCAGTGATTACAGAGGGATATTTTAAACAAGCATCCACAACGGACTATAATGGTATTTATAAAGGAAAATATATAGATTTTGAAGCAAAGGAAACCAAGAACAAAACATCATTTCCTTTAACAAATGTTCATGAACACCAAGTACATCATATGAAAAGTATTTTGGAACATGACGGGATTTGTTTTATCATCATCCGGTTCTCTCTGTTGGATGAGACATACTTACTCCCTGCAGAACATTTATTAACTTTTTGGGATAGACACTTAAATGGCGGAAGAAAGTCGATTCGGTATGATGAAATTACTAAATTTGGATCTCTTATTCCATTCTCATACCCTGCGCGTGTAGATTTTTTGCGTGTTGTCGATGATCTTTATTTTTAGAACGGAGGAACAAGACGATGGCAGAGAACAATCAATCTAGAATGGCTCGTCGAAATCAAAAAAAGAAACCAACGAAGAAAAGTAATAAATCGGTTATGAAAAAAATAATGTATGGGGCATTGATCGCAATTGGAGTGATTGGGATTTCAGTTGGAATCCTATTTACGTATTATATTGCAACTGCTCCTGAACTAGATCCTGAGAAATTAGAAGATCCATTTTCATCTAAGTTTTATGATATGGATGGCAATCATATTGGGTATTTAGGTGACATTCGACGAACGAAAATCACCTATGATGAATTACCGGATGTACTAATTGACGCAGTAATTGCTACTGAAGACGCACGATTTTTTAAACATAGTGGAATCGATTTAAGACGTATTGCTTCAGCAATTAAAGGAAACATTACTGACGGATTCGGCTCCCAAGGTGCAAGTACGATTACCCAGCAAGTCATTGAAAACTCATTTTACGATAAAGAGAAAAAGATTAAGCGTAAAGTTCAAGAACAATGGCTCGCACTTAAGTTAGAACGAAAATATTCTAAAGAAGAAATTTTAGAAATGTATTTAAATAAAATCAACTATGGAAGCGGAGCATACGGTGTTGCGAGTGCATCTGAAGAATATTTCGGGAAAACAGATTTACATGAGTTAACGCTTGTAGAAGCTGCTATTTTAGCTGGTTTACCACAACGACCAACAGCTTACAATCCATATGAAAGCCCAGATTTAACCGCTGGACGTGTGGATACTGTACTCAAGTTAATGGTTCGTCATGGCAAGATCACACAGGAAGAAGCAGATGAAGCCCGTGAAGTAGATATTGAATCTTTACTTGCAGGAAAACGTTCAAAAGCTTCTCCATATGAAGCATTCAGACAGCAAGTTCGTGATGAAATCAATGAAAAACTAGAAGGTGTTGACGCGTATACAGCTGGACTTAAAATTTACACAACATTAGACACAGATGCACAAGAACATGTTGAACATCTTTTAACCGATAGTGATGAGAATCCAATTCCTTATCCGGATGACGAATTAGAAGTTGGATTAACCGTGTTAGACACAAAATCAGGTGCTATTCGAGCCATTGGCGGATCGAGGAATAGAGAAAATATTGATGGATTGAACTATGGTACAAAAGCGAAACATCAACCTGGTTCTACCTTTAAACCAATTATTGCATACGGACCAGCCATTGAATATAAAAAGTGGTCCACATATCAACAATTAAATGATGATAAACCATATGATGAAGGAATCGAAACTCCTATCCGAAATTGGAATAGGAAATACCAAGGATGGATGTCTGCTCGATATGCGTTAGCCAATTCTCTAAACGTACCAACGGTAAAAACATTAGTAGAAACAGGATATAGCGATGCTCAAAAATTTGCAGAAGGCATTGGAATTAAATTCCATGATGATAAGATCGATATTAGAGACGCCATTGGTGGAACGAGTACAGAAGTGACTCCCCTACAATTAGCTGGTTCATTCCGAGCATTTGGAAATGAAGGTATATACAATGAACCATATGCAGTAGAAAAAGTAGAATTCCCAGATGGTACGGTAGTTGATTTAAGACCTGAAGCTGAACCGGCTATGTCAGACTACACGGCTTACATGGTTACAGATATGCTTAAATCCGTTATGTCTGAAGGTACTGGACAATCAGCAAACATTTCAGGCCTTCCTGTCGCTGGTAAAACTGGTACAACAAATTTACAAGGACAAGACGGAAGCCCTGATGCATGGTTTGCAGGATACACTACAAATTACACCATCTCTATATGGGCGGGCGGATATGAAAATGATAATGGAGAACGAGCGGTTATCCCGACAAATGTACCACAAGGAACACAACCGGGAACACAAATTCCCCGTACACTATTTAAAAACATCATGACGGAGCTATCCAAAGATGTAGAAACAAAAGATTTTGAACGCCCTTCTTCTGTTGTAGAAGTGGAAATAGAAAAAGGTTCGAACCCTGCAGCTCTTCCAAGTGCACATACGCCTCAGGAAAACATTGTAAAAGAATTGTTCGTAAAAGGAACAGAACCGTCAAGTGTGTCTGAGAAATTTGATCAACTGGACCCTGTTTCCAACTTACAAGCAACGTATGACGAGGATAATGAAGAAATTGAAGTGACGTGGTCCTATGATGACGATGATCACGATGTAGAGTTTGAAGTAAGTATGAAAGAAGATGACAAAGGTATGGAGAAATTGTCCACTACCGATGATACGGATTACACCATTTCTAATGTTAAAGATGGTGGAACGTATACTATTCAAATAGTTGTAATTGATAAAGACAACGATTCATTGAAAAGCGAACCTGCTACAACAACGGTAACACTAAAAGAGGAAGAAGAAGACGTTCCTAGTGTTACAGACTTAGATGTACAATATAATGAATCCAATAAAGTGTTGGATGTTCAGTGGAACTATGATGGGCCTGATGCGACCTTTGAAGTATCTGTCTCCCCTACTGGCAATCAACAAACGGTTCAAGGTACACAACTTGAAATTACCAATGTTCAACCAGGTACGACATATACAATAACTGTCACTCCTATTAGTAAAGAACAAGATGTTGAAGGGCCACCTAGTCAGGTTACTATCTCCATTGA
Source organism: Bacillota bacterium (assembly GCA_035301025.1). Classification (GTDB taxonomy): domain Bacteria; phylum Bacillota; class Bacilli; order Bacillales; family Amphibacillaceae; genus CALAMD01. The sequence goes on from DATGUV010000075.1 coordinate 4,053, forward strand.
TCCAGAGGAAGATGAGGGCAATGATGACGGGGATGAAGGCAATGATGATAACGATGGGGATGACAATAACGACGATGATAACAACGGTGACGAAGGTGATGATGAAGAAGATAATGGTGAAGATGAAGGCGACAATGATGAAGACGACAATAATGAATCGTAAGTAAAAAAAGTTCGTTCCTTAGATGGAACGAACTTTTTTTATGCATGTATTTTTTTCATGCGCTTTTTCCCTTCTCTGCATATGTCTAGTAGCGGACAAGAAACACATTCTGGACTCCGGGCTTTACAGTGATATCTTCCAAAAAAAATCATTCGGTGATGCGTATCACTCCACTCATCTACTGGAACTTTCTTCATTAATGTACGTTCTACTTCTAAAACCGAGTCTTTCCATCGACAAAAGGCCAATCGTTTAGCGACCCTTTCTACGTGTGTATCTACTGCGATAGCAGGTTCACCAAAAGCCACAGACATGACTACGTTCGCTGTCTTTCTTCCAACACCCGCTAATTTTATGAGTTCTTCCCGTTCTTTAGGAACTTCTCCATCATACTCGTCTAGTAATGTTTGGCATAACGTTTGGATATTTTTAGCTTTATTTCGGTATAAACCAATAGATCGGATATCATCTTGCAATTCTTCAAGAGGAACTGCTAAATAGTCTTCAGGTGTTTTATATTTTTTAAATAGAGGTTCGGTTACTTTATTAACAAGAACATCTGTACATTGCGCAGATAACAACACGGCTATTACGAGTTCAAATGGATTTTCATGGACTAGTTCACATTCTGCGTCAGGATACATTTCTGCAAATGTATCTAAACAACGTCGAATTTCGGTTTTATTTAACATATTTGCTTAATCATCCTCTTCTAACCAGTTATAATAAAATGAAGTATCTCTCTTTTCTGTAGTATAATGCATATCTTGTTGATCTCTAAAATTCTTTCCAATATTTCGTGCTTCATCTACGGATTGAATGCCTTTCTTTTGCCAATTCCTTAAAATGCGATCAATATACTTAAAGTTTAATGTTCCGATTAATACTGCTTCACGCAAGGCTGCTTTAATGAGGGCAGGTTTCATCTGGTCTTCATCTAACCATATACTAATCGTTTCAATTTCAAATGGCGATAACGGACGACCAAACTCTTGCTCAAACAAAACAAATAATGTTCCTTCATTGGTTTGATCTGTTTGATTGTCTGTTTTTACCGCATAAGGCTCTGCAGTGAATAATTTATCCCATAATGGTTGTAAGCTATACTTCTCACTATATGTATCATGATTTGGCCGGGTTTCAATAATTGCAAGCACATCTTTTTGTATAAGTGTACGCAGCGTTTGAGCACATGTATGTTCGGACGCATTCATATATTGTGAAAGTTGTGCAGGAGTTGGGAATTCAATACCTTTTTGTAAACATTGATGAATTTGTAATAACATTACAAGTTCAATCTCTATTAATCCAAGTGTTTTATATGAGGTTAATAGTTTTGTAGGAATAGAGGTTTGGTTTAATAATATATGTTCAAAATGATCTTTTTCCATGTGGTGTAACCTCCTGTTCTTGATGAAATTTCATCCCTCGCAATAGCGCAAGGGATGAATGGTTAATGATGTATACACTTATTTATGGGTATAAGCGATTTAATAAACGTGGGAATGGAATGGTTTCACGTACATGATCTACGCCTGCAATCCATGCTACTGTACGCTCAAATCCAAGTCCAAATCCTGAGTGTGGAACACTTCCGTATTTACGTAATTCCATGTACCACTCATAAGCTTCCCCTGTTAAGTTATGTTCTTTATAACGTTGTTCCATTAATTCTAAATCATCGATTCGCTGCGAACCACCAATAATTTCTCCATATCCTTCAGGAGCAATAAGATCTGCACAAAGCACAACTTCAGGTCTACCAGGAACCGGCTTCATGTAAAAAGCCTTGATTTCAGCAGGATAATTCGTAATAAAAACAGGTTTATCAAAGTGATCTGCAATTGCAGTTTCATGAGGTGCGCCAAAGTCATCGCCCCACTGAATATCATCAAATCCTTGTTCATGAAGAAGGTCAATTGCCTCATCATAAGAAATGCGTGGAAAAGGTGCTTTAATTGCTTCTAGTTTTTCTTTATCTCTACCTAAGATTTCTAGTTCCAATGGGCAATTTTCAAGAACGGATTCAACGATGTATGTGACATATTCTTCTTGAATATGTAAGCTTTCATCATGATCGACAAAGGCCATTTCCGGTTCAATCATCCAAAATTCAATGAGATGTCTACGAGTTTTAGACTTTTCTGCACGGAATGTTGGACCAAAGGAAAATACTTTATTAAATGCTAGTGCTGCAGCTTCCATATATAGTTGTCCACTTTGTGATAAGTAAGCTTCTTCATCAAAATATTGGGTATGGAATAATTCTGTTGTCCCTTCAGCAGATGATGCTGTTAAAATAGGTGGATCAACCTTGATAAATTCATTCTCTTTAAAATAGGCATATGTTGCTTGCAGTAGTTGGTTTCTAATTTTCATAATGGCATATTGTCTTTTCGAACGTAACCATAGATGACGATGATCCATTAAAAACTCAGTACCGTGTTCCTTAGGTGTAATTGGATAATCTACTGCTTCATGAATAATTTCAATATGTTTAACTTGCATTTCATAACCAAAAGAAGAACGAGTATCTTCCACAATTGTTCCCGTAATAAACATGGAAGATTCTTGTGTCATATTTTTTCCTAAATCAAAGATTTCTTCGTCTACATCTGATTTGACAAGGACTCCTTGCATAAAACCTGTTCCGTCCCGTAGTTGTAAAAAAGCAATTTTACCACTAGAGCGTTTATTTTCTAGCCATGCACCAATAGTGACTTCTTCATTGACGTGTTTATGAGCTTCTGAAATAGTTATTTTCATGTATGTACCTCCGTTAAGATGAATGATTGATTACAAAACGATGGATTCGTTTTGCAGCTTCAATTAATAAATCAGTTGATGTTGCATATGATAGACGCACGTTGTCCTCAGAACCAAATGCTGAGCCAGGAACAAGTGCTAGCATTTCCTCTTCTAGCAATGCAGTTACCCATTCGTCTGTACTTGTGAAGCCCGTCATTTTCACAGCTTCTGCGACATTTGGGAATAAATAAAATGCACCTTTTGGTTTTTCACATGTCACTCCAGGAATTGCAACTAACTTTTCATGTAAAATATGTAAACGCTCAGCGAATTCTTTCTTCATTTCCTCTAGAGCCTCTTCATTTGTCTCGTATGCGGCTAATGCTGCATATTGTGAAACCGTTGTTGGGTTTGACGTAACATGTGAAGCATGGTTTGACATTGCTTTAATCACGTTTTCTGGACCTGCTGCATATCCAATTCTCCATCCTGTCATTGCATGAGATTTACTTACGCCATTAATGACAATTGTCATCGCTTTTAGCTCTTCAGACAGCTGAGCAATTGAAACGTGCTTGTCGTCTGTGTAAATCAATTTTTCATAAATTTCATCAGAAATGATGACTAAGTTATGTTTTAGGCACACTTCTCCTACTGCTTGTAATTCCTCTTTTGTGTACATCATCCCTGTTGGATTACTAGGTGAGTTTAGAACAATTGCTTGTGTGCGGTCTGTGATAGAATCTTCTAACTGCTGTGGCGTTAGTTTAAATTGATTTTTTTCTAATGTTTTTACTATCACAGGTTTTCCACCAGCCAACTTTACTTGTTCTGTGTAACTGACCCAGTATGGAGCTGGAATAATGACTTCATCATCTTGCTCTAAGATTGCTTCAAATGCAGTATATAATGCATGTTTTGCACCAGTCGTTACAATGATTTCACTTGGTTTGTAATCAAGTTGCTGATCACGTTTTAACTTTTTAACAATTGCTTCTTTTAATTCAAGGACGCCAGATGATGGCGTATATCTTGTTTTACCTGACTTCATTGCTTCATAAGCAGCTTCAATAATATAATCAGGCGTGTTGAAATCTGGTTCTCCTACTCCTAATCCAATCACATCTTTTCCTTGTTGTTTTAATTCTTGTGCTTTGGCAGATATGGCTAGCGTAGAAGATGGTGTAATGTCTTGAACTTTTTTGCTTAATCTCATCTCTTATCGCACCCTTTCTATTTAAACATTTTTTTTAATTGCAATTGTTCAAATATAGATCCGTCTTCCATAGATATATATTCGTACATTCGTATGTCTTTATCTAGTCGATAATTGATTTCCCATACTGCAGTTTCATCAATAAGTCCTGGTGTAATTGATGTTAGTTTGCAAGTAGAACACTTTTCTTCCCAGGATTGTTTGACGATGTTTTTAGTGTACGAGCTAGGTTGATCGATCGTAATGGTTGCTTCTTCTTGATCGAATGGAACAAATACAAATATAGGTTCTTCATTCGCATCAATACCTGATACTACAAAATAGGCTTCTTCCCCATGAAATCTTTCCACTTGTTCCACTTCTAGTAAGTCTGTTTCATCGAATGCCCTCTGCTCTGCTTTTGAATAATCTTTTGATTTCTCATTCATCACACTAACATATAAATAACCGATGAGTAAAACCACTAGAATGGTAACTAATCCTCCAATGAGAATACCCCATTTCATCCAGCTACTACGATCATTTTGAAATTGTTGTTGGTACATAACAATCACCCCATTTATTACAGAACGTACTGCGTATAATACACATTGATATCTATTTTACCCTTATTAGTATACCAGTTATGTGTGATTTTAGTGAGTGAAGTACATCATTTCATATAACATTTCTAGAAATAAGACTCGAAAATGGTCGAGGATTTATGTTAAAACCATCTTTCAGCATCATTCATCAGTGCAGTCATCGAATCATACTTTAATGACAGTTTTGGAATAGAATCCATAAAATACGAACGATATGAAGCTGTCATAATTCGTTCATCACACATAAAAATAATCCCTCGGTCTGTTTCCTTGCGAATTAATCTGCCAAAACCTTGTTTAAATCTAAGAACTGCACGAGGCAAAGCATAATCATAAAATGGGTGTTCCCCAGTAAGTTGACACTCATTTTCAATAGCTTTACTGAATGGGGTTTCAGGAGATTGAAATGGTAAACGTACCATCACAATACACGATAAATGCTCTCCTGGTATATCAATTCCTTCCCAAAAAGAGCTTGTACCTAACAAAATTGATTTATGACTCGCTTGGAAATTTTTCATTAATCGACCGCGACTTCCGCTTGAAACACCTTGAGCAATAATCGTATAGCCATATGGATCATCGAATTCTTTTAATAGATAATAAGCTTTGCGTAACATTTCATAAGACGTAAACAATACAAGCATACGACCTTTTGTAACTGTTGCTAATGATAAGATTGCTTCAACTGTTGCTTCTAAAAAAGCTTCTTGATCCTCTGGTTTATGTACTGTTGGAAAGTCTTTTGGTACGTACATTTGCACTTGTTTATCGTAATTAAAAGGTGAGTCTATAGTAGTTGTAAGTGTTTCATTTTCCTTTAGTCCATAGGTTTGCAACATATAATTAAAAGAATTTTTCATAGAAAGTGTTGCACTTGTGAGTACGACGCTTTTTTTATGGTCGAAAAACTTCTCTTGTAAATCACCTGCAATATGCACCTTTTCACAATATAAATGAACGGCATTTTTAGCTCCCTGTACCTCAATTTCTATCCATTTAATATGACTTTCCTTCTCTTGTTTCGTAAAGAAAAAGATCAAATCATCATGGACTTGTTGTAAGTCTTTCGTTGATTGATTCACCTCAGCTAATAAAGCATCAGCTGTGCTCTCTTTTGATTGAATAACAGTACTAATTTCATTTAATATACGTAATATCTTTTTTAAAAAACCACACGTATGAAAGACCATTTCACGCATATTTTTCTCCTTAAACGAAGGTTCTTTTGATGAATCGATTACGTATTGAAGTCGCCCAGTATCAGAAAGCCTATCCCTTGATTGATGCTTTTTCACAAATGAAAACAATGTCCTAAATAGCATATCTACTTCATATTGTGTATCTTCGATTAATTGCTTCCACGTTAGTTGATTCCAAGATAGTGTTTGTACATCTTGATATTTGAAAAAACGATGAATCCAATTCCCTCTATTTGTCCCCTCCATCTGGGACAATATGTGTTGAATAGACACATAATTTAAGACCGTACCAAATTGTTTAGCTATGACACGGTCAAAATGATGAGCTTCATCAATAATGACATATTCAAATGGAGGTAACACATGATCAGAATTCATATGTGTACTAAGTAGGGCATGGTTTGTAATGATTAAGTCTGATTGCTTTACACGTTCAATTGCTTTTTGATAATAAGACATATAACTCCATGAAGTTTGTTCTTCTGTTTCTGAATGTGCACTTATTTTTTTAAAATATGTATAACCACTTGTCGGAAGCTGAATTTCGTCGATGTCCCCTGTGTCTGTTTCTGTCATCCAAACGAGTAGTATCGCTTTTGTCAATGTAATATCATAATTATCTTTATGCCTTTTTTCTAATTCTTGTGCAAATCGTTCAATACTTAAATAATGTTGCTTCCCTTTCATAACGCTTGCTTGAAAGGATGTGGGAAACACTTTTTGGAGAAGAGGAATATGCTCTTCAAGCAATTGAGTTTGTAGTTGGGTCGTATATGTACTAATAACAACAGGTACATCATTTTTAATCGCTTTATATAGTGCAGGGATTAAATAGGCAATTGTTTTTCCAATTCCAGTTCCTGCTTCAATACAAGCATGTTTCTCTTCTTCAAAAGATTGATATACAGTATGAGCGATTTCTTTCTGACCCGGTCTTTCCTTATAATCTGACATTTCTTTAGAAAGTATCCCGTCAGATGCAAAAGCGGTGTTGATAAGTTCGCCGTATGTATCTTCTAGTAAAGAATCCACTTTCTGGATAGTATGTACCGGTTTATAACTCATCCCACGATGTGAAATATATGTATCATAATTTTGAATAGAAAATTGATTTTCCTTTAAGGAGGAAAAAAGAATATCGTAAATATCAGATTCCAGCTGTGTTTCTAAATGACTAAGATGTCTAAGCGTTTCATATGGCAATGAACGTAACGTTTGCTTACACGTTAAAAACAGATCCGCAGTAACGTAGGCATCAGATAATGCACGGTGTGGGTTGTTATGTGTAATATTAAAATAACGTGCTAAATCTTTTAATTTGTAACCGCTGGCTCTAGGATACAATATACGGGATAGTTCTACAGTATCAATAACTTTATTTGTAAGAATTGGCATGTTATGAGCAAGAAGTACTTCATTTAAAAATCCAACATCAAAAGGCACATTATGAGCTATAATGGTATGACCTTGTAATTGACCAACAATTTCATCTGCTTTATGTTGAAATAATGGAGCATCTTGTACATCTTCATTATAGATACCTGTTAGTTGTTCAACAAATGGAGGAATGACGACGTCAGGCTTAAGCAATGTTGTATATGTAGATGTGATCTCATCATCCTTAATAATTACAATCCCAACATCAATGATTTGGTCCCCTGCCTCAACATCAGGTCCGGTTGTCTCCAAATCAATAACTGCATATGACTCCACTTTCGTCCCCCCTTTTTCAATTCTCTATGATTATGTCTTTAAGATGTAAACCATTCGATTTCCGCAGAATAGATTCGTTCCGGTTGCTCTCCAGGAACTTGCGTAATTAATGCACCATCTTCAGATATGCCTAAAAACAGCGCATTCCACGATTTTCTCATTGTTTTAATCGAAATCATTTCACCAATTTTAAATCCGTATTTTTCCCATTTTTCTTTTACTTCAGGAAAGCCACTGTTAACAAAGGATTCATATTGCTTTTCAAACGTTTGTAAAATTGTTTGAACGAGATGATGTTTTTCGATTGTTTGATCTGTATGTAAATGAATAGATGTTGCTTTTTTCTTAATATCTGGATGAAAATCTTCTTCATTTTGAAAAACATTGATACCAATGCCGATGACAACATATTGAATTTGATCTTGTTCAGCATGCATTTCTGTTAAAATTCCAGATATTTTTTGTTCGTTTATAAGCACATCATTTGGCCATTTAATGTGTGTTTGAATATCAAACATCTCATCAATGGCTTCTGCCAGCACTGTAGCAGTTAGCAATGTTAATTGTGGTGCTAAATACGGTAAAATATGTGGTCTAATTAATAAACTCATCCAAATACCTTGATCAGATTGTGAATAAAACGTCCGGTTCATTCGCCCTCTTCCACTCGTTTGTTCATTAGCTATGACTACTGTTCCATGCGGGGCTCCCTCTCTAGCAAGCTCGTGAGCAATCTGTTGCGTAGAATCAACGGATTCTTTATGAACAATTGTTTTTCCTAGCCAATTCGTTTGTAAGCCCCATTTAAGCGTATTTTCGCTCATTGTCTTTGGTGTACGGAGGATTCGATATCCTTTTCGTGGCAATGCTTCAATCTCATAACCATCTTTCTCAAGTTCCTTCATATGTTTCCAAATGGCATTACGTGAGATGTTGAGTGTATCAGCTAATTTTTGTCCGGACATATAATCATTTGGATGGGTATATAACAATTCGATTAATTTGTTTCTAGTGGATTGCATATGATCCACTCCTTCATCGTTTTAATATCATTGGACAATTCACCAATAACAACTTTGTACTCAAGTATTGACAGCATTTCTTCTATCCATTTACCAGGACGTTTCGTAGGAAATAATTCCATGAGGTCATTTCCGTTAAGTGCAAGGTCTTGTCTATGGTGAATCGGCAATTGATCTTTTATTTTTAAATATCGGTCTAAAGTGATTCCATCATGTGGATGTAATATACGAAGCACTCTAAAAAATGTCGGGATATCTTCCCCTAATGTATACAAAGCATACGCATCATACATGCCACGTTCCATCATAAGATTGTATGTGTGTACGAGTTTTTTTGCTGTCTTTTTCGTTTTATTTGAGCAATTCCATCGTCTACACCATTCATTCACAGATTGATGGGGTGCTTGTATGTGCATCAGTGCGATGACTTCTGCAAATGTATGTAATGGCTGTATATATGGGAGTACATCTCTCAATAGCGTTGGCTCTTCTTTAAATATTGGTAAATAATCGTCTATGTTTAATGCTATCATTTGATGGATGGCTTTCCTACAATACTCATATGCGAATATTTTTTCGCATTCCCCAAGTAATCGTTCAATGGCGACATCTTTTAATAAATGTGCACATTGCTTCATTCCTTGACTTGTTTTTTCTTCAATTGAGAAGCCGAACATACTTATAAATCGTATCCCACGCATGATTCGTAAAGGATCTTCTTTTATGCGATTAACGGGAGATTTTACACCGCGAATACACGCAGATTGTATATCTTTACGACCATCATAATAATCAATAATATTCATCTCTAAATCCATGGCTAAGGTATTCATTGTAAAATCCCTATATGTTACATCTTCTTTAAGAGTACGTGATTCATGATCTATTTTAAAACATCCATTTCCCTTATCCGTCTTATATGTTGATATTTCAAAAGACATTTGTTCTGTACGTATTAGTACAGTCTCATGCTCAATTCCTATCGGTATGAGATGAGGGAAAATCTCTTTTAATTCTACGGGTGTTGCAGACGTTGCGATATCGATATCCTTTAACGGTAAAGATAATATATAATCCCGCACACATCCCCCAACAAAATAGGCTTCATAGCCTGCTTGATGTATTTTTCGTAAAATACATTTTCCATGTTCAAAATATGCATTATCGGATTTTTTCATACGTATCCCTTTTTCGTTGGTAGACACTATTATATAAACGAATATACTGTTCTACAATTGTAGAAGAGTGGAATCGATGATGAACAACTTCAAGGGCATTATGAGCAAATTGCTCATGTGTGTCTGTATGCGTTAATAAGTGAACAGCATACTTTGCAGCTTGTGCTGTGTCACCTAATTCTACTAAATAACCCGTTTTTCCATGATCAATTACTTCAGGTATTCCCCCTACATTTGTACCAATACAAGGAACGCCACAAGCCATCGCTTCCAACAATACAAGTCCAAAGCTTTCTTTTTGAGACATGAGCAATTTTACATCAGCAATGGATAAAATCTCTTCTACTCTCTTTTGTTTTCCTAAAAACAGTACCTTGTCCTTTATTCCTAATGAATCGACTAATTCAGAAATGACAGCACATTCTGGACCGTCTCCTATTAAAATAAGCTTTGCTTCAATTTCTTGTTGAATGTTAAAGAATGTGTGAACGACGTCTTCCATTCGCTTTACTTTTCGGAAATTGGAAATGTGAACAATTACTTTTTCAGTTTCAGTAATGCCATATTGATCTTTAAGTGAAGGAATGTCTCTTTGATAATACTTTTTTTCATTGACAAAATTATAAATAACGTGAAGCTTTTTCTCTACTTCTAATGTTTTCTTTGTTAATTCAACTAAGTTGTTTGACACTGCTGTAACCGCGTCAGATTGTTCGATTCCATGTTTAATCATTTTTTTAAATGTAGAATCATATCCTAATACAGTAATGTCTGTCCCATGAAGTGTTGTAATAATTTTCACAGGATGATCCGCTATATCACGTGCAAGAATGGCTGATATAGCATGTGGCATGGCATAGTGTACGTGTAAAATATCCAATTTCTCACGGTCAATAACTTCAGCCATTTTAGCTGCTAGTGAAAGATCATATGGAGGATATTGAAATACTGGGTAATGATGTATTTCCACTTCATGAAAGTAAATTTTTGGATGCACACGGTCAAGCCGGAAGGGTAAGCTCGAAGTAATAAAGTGAACTTCATAGCCTCTATCAGCTAATAACATGCCTAATTCAGTAGCAATGACACCGGAGCCACCTACCGATGGATAACATGTAATTCCAATTTTCTTCATTTAAATCGCATCCTCTCAGTTCGTTCTTGGTTGTTTTCGCCAGTTTAAGTCGCCTCTCATTAGACCGTGAATAAACACTTCTGCAGCAGCTAAATTCGTTGCTAAGGGGATATAGTGCACATCACATAAACGCATCAATGCACTTACATCTGGTTCATGTGGCTGGGCAGTTAATGGATCCCTGAAGAAGAAAATAATGTCCATTTCTTCATTTGCTATCATTGCTCCGATTTGTTGGTCTCCCCCAATTGGTCCCGATTTGAAACAATGAATGGACAGACCCGTTTCTTCACTGACTATTTTTCCAGTTGTACCTGTTGCATAAAGCGTATGCTTCGCAAGTATATGTTTATATGCGATTGCAAATTGAATTATTTCTTTTTTCTTTTTATCATGTGCAACTAATGCAATACGCACATCATCACCCCTAGTATTCTTTGAAATCAATAATGTTTTCCATTCCATAAATACAAGTTTCCAAGTTCATTACTTGATCAACACATAATTTAATTCCCTCCATAAAAGAGGCTCTATCAATAGAATCATGTTTAATCGTTAATGTTTCTCCCTGACCTCCAAAAACAACTTCTTGATGTGCTACGAGACCTGGTAAACGCATGCTATGGATGTGAATACCGTCATGATATCCGCCCCTCACACCTGGGATCGATTCTGATTCTTCTACACCAGACTTCTGCCCCGATGTTTTACGTGCTTCACGAATAAGTTCACTTGTCTTAAGTGCAGTACCTGAAGGAGCATCTATCTTTTGATTATGGTGTTTTTCGATAATTTCTACATTTTCATAAAACTTAGCAGCCATTTGTGAGAACTTCATCATTAATACTGCTCCTAAAGCAAAGTTTGGTGCAATGATACACCCTATTTTCTTATCTTCTGCTAACTGTGTTATTTCTTTTAGTTGTTCAGAAGTAAATCCTGTCGTACCTACTACTGGACGAACACCTAATTTTAGTGCTGCTTTAGTGTGTGTATATCCGACTTCTGGCTTTGTTAAATCAATAAATACATCTGGCTTTGTTTCTTCTAAGCATGTATTTACGTCAGTATAAGTTGGTACAGATTCATTTGTTTGTTCTACTTCTTTATGATCAACACATCCTACAAGGATAAAGTTGTGTTCATGATTGATCATGTGAATCGCCTCAGAACCCATTTTTCCTCTTGGTCCAGCTACAACAATTCGGATGGATGAAGTTGTATGTGTGTTCTTAGTTTTCTTTTTAAATGATGTAGCTACCTTGTCCATCGGTCTTTATCCCTCGTTTCTATTTTCGAAATGGATTGTTCGAATGCATCAGATAAATTAATATTTAAGGAGTTTGCAAAGCAAGCAAGAACGAAGATAATATCTCCTATTTCCTCTTGGACTGATCCTTTTTCCTCAGACTTTTTCTTTGGTTTATCTCCATATGTATGTTGTATTTCTCTTGCAAGTTCTCCGGCTTCTTCTGTCAGTCGTGCTGTCAAACTTAAAGGAGAAAAATATCCTTCTTTAAATTGTGAAATGTAACGATCCACTCTAATTTGTATGTCTTCAGTTGTTAGTTTTGAATGTCCATTCATATATTGTCGCCTTCTTCCATTTCAAGTACCTTAATGGTAACGAAAATGAACGTATTTGACAAATTTTAAAAACAAAAATGGTGACGTATGAACGTCACCATGGAATCATAAATTAATCGTTTGATGCAAAAATTAAAATGAAGCGGATTAATTCTGCAACAGCTACTAAAGCAGCAGCAACATACGTGAGAGCAGCTGCATTTAATACCTTTTTCGTATCTCGTTCTTCATTATTTAATATTATTCCACTTGCGACCAATTGGTCCATTGCTCGGTTAGATGCATTAAACTCCACTGGCAATGTAACAAGTTGAAATAGTACTGCTACTGCCATGAATGCAATCCCAATAACAACTAAATTCATTGCACCCATAATCGCACCAGCAATGATTAAAATAAATGATATATTTGATCCAAAGTTTGCAACTGGGAATAATGCAGAACGGAAATTCAAGAAAGCATATGATTCACTATCTTGAATGGCATGTCCAACCTCATGAGCGGCTACAGCTGAAGAAGCCATAGAACGACCATGATAAATACCTTTAGATAATCGAACTACTTTTTTTCGCGGATCATAATGATCTGATAATGTTCCCTTTACCTCTTCAATGTGTACATCATATAATCCATTATCATCTAATATTTTACGAGCTACTTCTGCTCCTGTCATTTGTGATGACGTAGCTACTTTTGAGTACTTATTATATGCGCTTTTCACTTTAGATTGAGCTATAATTGGAACAATCATTAAAATCGCAAAGTAAATTAAATATTGTCCTAATGTCATTATACATCCCTCCAAAAGAATGTTTCCTATATGGTCAATTTTAGTCAAATTCTAAACAAAGGTCAACTATTATCATTTTTATTTTCTCTTTTTTTCTCTGCTTTATATTTTTTCCAACTTACGTACGTTAAAGTGAGAATAATGACTCCACCGATAATCGTTGCAACAATTGAGAATGGAATTGGTTGAAATTGTGAAGCATCCGTTTTTGCCTCTATCCTTTGCTCCAAAAGAAACAGAAAAAAACCAAGAGCTCCTATAAAAGTCATTATGTAATACACGATTTTTTTATCATTCTCCACCGGATCACCTCATATACTTCTTTTTAGAATATATGAGAATTGAAGGTGAACTAGTACTAAGATTGCCCTTTCCTTATAATTGTGTACGAGCATTCCTTCTAAGCGTGCAAATATAAGTAACAATAATAGTTATGATGCTTAACCAAAATGTAAAGTAACCAATCTCCTTCATATGAACTGTAAGAGAAGCATAAATAGGCATCATTTCATATACGTAATCAATAATATCATTATGTAAGATCCAGATGGAAGCTACGACAAAGTGTCTTAATTTAATGTGATAAAACGGAACATATAACAATGCTTGTATCGCCATTGCTCCGTGAGAGGCGATTAACATATAGCCTTGCCAACCGATATATCCAGTCGTCATTAAAGTTAATATGTTCATGATGACTGCCCATATACCATATTTAAATAGTGACATAAAAGCAAGGGCTTCAATGTATGGGGCATGTTTATTAAATAAAAAGAATCCAATTGCAATGGTAAAAAACAAACTTGCAGTTGGACTATCTGGAACAAAAGGAATAAATACCAAAGGGGTAATAGCTAGCTGACTTTCATACCATATATATCCATAAATCGTTCCAAATAAGTTAATGAGAAAAA
>DATGUV010000076.1:0-4373 GCA_035301025.1 Bacillota bacterium
CTTTAAGCTCTCTTGTTCCTGCTTCTAACGTTTCAACACCCTCAGCAAGTGCAGCAATTCCCTCAGCAAGGTTTCCAGTTCCGTCATGTAACTGTACATAGTTTGTAGTAAGCTCAGAAACCCCATTCGTATAAGCAATTAAACCGTTATGAAACGTTTCATATTCTTGAGCCATCGTTGCAAGTCCTTCTTGCAACTGAGCGATATCATCTAAAAAAGATAGATCACTCATTGCAGATTCAATCCCGTCTGCAATATCGTCAAGCGTATTCGCCAACTGATGATTCACGTCAGAAATTTGAACGGGAATTCCTTGGCTAATTTCTTTGACGCTTTGAGCAGCTACATATGTTGTTTGTAACTCTTCTACAACTTCAAATAAACGTTCTTCCGCTTCACTTTCTTCAAGGATCTTCTTTAATCTTTCAATTTCCTCTTCATCGACAGTTCCTTCAGGAATAGCGTCAATGGCCTTTTCTAAAGCTTCTACACCTTCATTTAAAGACCGAATTTCTTTAGCCGTATCACGCAGTCCTGCAGGAATTTGTTCTATTTCTCCCATATCAGGCGTTTCTGGAGTGTCTCCGGTAGATCCACCAATGTCTCTAAACACTTGTAGGATTTCTGCTGACCCATCAATTAATTCACTAGATGATTGATTCAATTCTGTTAATCCTGATTGAAATTGACGAGAACCTTCATAAAGGGAAGCAGCTCCACCACTTAATTCAGCGACACCTGTAGAAATTTCCTCTACACCAGCGTGTACATCTCCAATGGCGTCGGCTAAGATTTTCATTTCATCCGCTAATTCCTCTGTATCCGGATCATCAAATCCGATACTTGCTGGAACTGCACTAATATCAATCGGATCCATTTCAAGATCGGTTACTTGAGCCGAGACAATAAAAACTTCTTCCTGCTCTGGTAACACTGTAAAATTCATTAATTTATTTTTACCTTCATTTGCTTCTGTACCTTCAGGAGCTTGAATATTTGTAAACTTCGTAGGATCGAAAGTCATTCCTATTTGAAGCATGTAGTAATTGAAAAACGTCTCATCAATCGTATCATTTGCAGTCGATTCAATTCGAATTTCCAAATCTCCACTTTCTCCTGCAAGATCTTTAGGATTCATTTCTTTTCCATCTAATATATATGTGATGGAAATATTCCAAGGAAGTTCTTCATGATCCAGTTCACCTTGGTAGTAAAAATCAGTCACAGCTTCAAATTCTATTTTCTTATCATGTTGTTCTATCAAGGATAGGTCTGTTAAATTACGAATGGTACGGTAATTTCCGTAATCTGTAAATGAACCAGCTTCATCAACCGCAAACGAATTCACAACATACATGTTTTGAACATTTCCATGTGCATCTAACTTTCCGTAAATTACTTCATCTTTTGTCTCATATGATCCCTCCGCAGCTAAAGCTGTTGCGGGAATTGTTGCAAAGAGGAATATACAAGAGAGAAGTACATAAGCAATTCTTTTAAAGCCCATATCATCACTTCCTTTTATAAAAGTTTGGTTTCCAAGTCGTCTTTTCAATTATTTTATCTAGCATCGTTAACAATGCTGGTAACAAGAGTACGACAAGTGTGAATGCCAACAACGTTCCGCGCCCGAGTAAGACACCAATGGATGAAATAATCGGATCTGATGACGTCGCCCATAGCGTGAATCCAACGGTTGAAAGGATAGAAGCGGGAACAGCAATAGAGAAAATATTATCATTAATGGTTTCTGTAATTGCCGGAATTGCTTCCATCTCTTGACGTTTACGCGTGTAATCTTCAGTAAATAAAATAGCATAATCTACCGTTGCAGCAAGCTGTACAATACTAATAATTAAATACCCGATATACACAAGAGGATCTTGGGTGAAATATGGTACAGACAAGTTGATCCATACAGACGCTTGAATCGTCAACAACAATACAATTGGCAACGTCAGTGACTTAAACGTAACGAATAACACAAGAGCTATCGTACTAACAGTTAATATATTTACAAGAGTATTATCTTTTTCTACGATATGCTTCATATCATACAACGTAACACTTTCTCCAGTAGCATAATAGTCATCCCCGTAATAGGCATGTACAATTTCCCGTACATCTTCCACAAAGGAAAAGGCTTCTTCACCTTCAGTAGTTGTTGTCGTATTTAAAACGATGCGGCTATAATTTTCTGAGAAAAATTGTTCTTGCTCATCCTCTTCCAAATACTCAGAAGGAATAGCAATCCCTACTGCGGATGTGTAAGAGATAATACTTTTTACATGGGGAAGATCTTTTAATTCTTGCCCAAGCATTTCTTCCCGGGGTAAATCACCTTTAGGAACGAGAAGTACCATTGGTGTAAACTTCCCAAAAGCCGATTCAATCGCAGCACTATCCACTCCAGCACGGCTTTCCTCTGGGAGTTCTCCCATTCCGTAGATAAAATTTGTTTTACTTTGTGCTAAAAATGCTGGAACGATAATCATCGCAATGAGAATGACCACAGGAATACGTAACTTCATAAAAAATTTCCCAACGTTATACTTACTAGGTATAAAAGGTTTATGTTGGGTTTTATCAATGAAGCGATAAAACATTAATGTTAAAGCAGGCAGGAAGATCATGACACTTAAGAAACTAAGTAAGATTCCTTTTACAAGGTTCATTCCTAAATCTGCTCCAATTTCAAAGTTCATAAATGTAAGGGCCATAAAACCAAAGAATGTTGTAGCTGCACTAGCTGTAATCGCAGGGAATGATTTTTTAATGGCTCGTTTCATCGCTTCTGTCGGATCATCTGTTTCCTGCCTAAAGTCTTGGAAACGGTGCAGTAAAAAAATAGCATAATCCAGTGACACCGCCAGCTGTAAAATCGGTGCTACAGATTGGGAGATAAATGAAATTTCACCAATAAACACATTTGTCCCGAGGTTCATTAAAATAGAAACCCCAATAGCCGTTAAGAAAAAGATTGGTTCCACCCAGGATGTTGTAGAAAGTAATAAAATAATGATGATGGCTGGAATTAAAATTAGGGCAGCATTCATCGTTTCCTGGCCGGTCGCTTTTTGAGAAATAGCTACATCTAGCGCTTCTCCGGCAAGGGCATTATCCTTTCCAATAATTTCATATACTGCATCAGTCGCTTCTACTTCTTTTCCTTCTTCCACTTCAAAAGTAAACAACGCATGTTCGTTTTTATAGTACGTTTCAAGTAAATCCTGATCAATCATTTCAAGTGGCGTTCGCACATCAACGACATCATCGAGCCACGTCATTTCTGCCACACCGTCAACTGCCTCAAGGTCTTCTTTATACTGAAGAGCTTCCTGTAGAGAAACATCCCGAATCATCACACGTGTATTCGCTACATCCTCATCAAACTCTTCTTCCATCAATTCAATCGCTTCCGTAGATGGGGCATTGGAAGGTAAGTAGTCCGTCATATTATAATTTACAGAAACGCCAAACTGCATGATCCCACCAATCGCAGCTAGCGAAAAAAATACAATAACAATAAGTTTCTTATGTTTTAGGAGCCTAGTCAAAAAGTCGATCCGAGTTCATCCTTTCTACATCACAAGCCATACAAAATCTATATATAAGCTTATCTATAATCATCATCTTATCTATTATACTTCTAGAAATATGCTACTTCAACGGTTTTGAAAGGGGAAATAAGACGATGTTGTGAAGAGAGTGTTGGTAAATTTCTAGTGATGTCTTAGGAAAGTTTCTCGTCAACTTCCTCCTAGTATTTGTCCAGCCATTGCTTTTGATAAATACATCCTTCCAGGAGGGAAAATGGTTGGATGATTGATCAAAGCACATATAATAATAGAAGAAAAAGAGCAATCATACATAGTACTTTTCACGGATAGGATGGATCTATTTTAAGGGCTACCATCATCATGGCTTAATTTGGAAATTTCCCGTTCTGTGAAAACAGTTCTAATTTCATACGTGATTAGAAAAAATATACGAATTAAAGCCCAGGACTTTAGGCTTTATTTACAAAAAAAGACATTATTTTCTTCATATAAGGTTTACAAACAATGGAGTTTATGTATAGTGAATATTACATGATGAAGAATACTGAGGAGGAAAATCAATGGAAGATTTCTTTAATGATACGTTTTCTAGTGATTTTACAGCTGGAGCACAAAATTTTGTTATTGCACTAATCATTCTTTTAGTAGGATGGATTATTGCTAAAATTATTGGTAACGCAGTAGAAAAAGGTATGAAAAAAGCAAAGTTAGACGATAAGTTGTTTAACAAGTTTCAAGAAGGAGAAAAAGAAGTCGACTTTAATAAAATAGTAGGAAAAATTATTTACTATATTATTTTAGTTATTGCGTTCA
>DATGUV010000077.1:0-4136 GCA_035301025.1 Bacillota bacterium
CAACATCTCCTTATCTTTTAATATGCACGAAGTAAAAGACGTAGATGTGGTTCTCCAGAATGTCGTCAATGTAAGCGCTTTAACAGAATTAAGCACTCTTGAAGACGAATATCCTATAATCATTCCTAAAACATTTTATGATTTCATTGTAGGTTTATTGAAAGAAACGTACCAAAAAAAGGATCATGATCTAGAAGTGAACGAACTCATTCTTGAGACAATTCATGACGGAATGATTATCGTTGATCAGCACGAACGAATCCGATTTGTAAATCAACGTGCTCGGGACATTATTGATATTCAAGAAGGAAATGTTGCAGGTAAACATATTCACACGATAATACCAGATTCTAGACTGCCAAATGTTATACAAACAGGGCAAAAGGAAGTAAATGGTCAACTTAAGTTAAAAAATGGTAGAAAAGTAGTATCAACACGTACACCAATGATTGATCAAAATGGGGAAGTCATCGGTGCATTTGCAGTTTTTAAAGATATTACTGAAGTTGTACGACTAGCTGAAGAAAATACAGATTTAAATCGTGTGAAAATGATGTTAGAAGCGATTATATTTTCTTCTTTAGACGCAATTAGTGTAGTTGATGAAGAAGGTAAAGGGATTATGATCAACCCCGCTTACACAAACATTACTGGATTATCAGAGGAACAAGTAATTGGAAAGCCTGCAACAACAGATATTTATGAAGGAACAAGTGTACATGATTATGTTCTTTCAACAGGAGAGAACGTTCGAAGCGCAACAATGAAAGTAGGGTTGCATAAAAAGGATGTTATTGTGAATGCAGCACCTATGTTGGTTGATGACAAAATAGCTGGGAGTGTAGCTATTATTCATGACGTTTCAGAATTGCAAAAGTTATCTCTTCAATTACAGAAAGCTCAAAAGGAAATACGTGCTTTACAAGCGAAATATACGTTTAGTGATATTATTGGTGATTCCACAGAAATGATGATTGCTCGCGAACAAGGTAAAATAGGCGCACGTACACCGGCGACAGTTCTTTTGCGTGGAGAATCTGGATCAGGTAAAGAATTATTCGCACATGCAATTCATAATGAAAGTGATCGAAAGTCTAGTCCCTTCATTCGAGTAAATTGTGCCTCCATTCCTTCCCATCAAATGGAAGAAGCGCTCTTTGGATATGTAGAGGATGATTTTTCCAAAGGGAAAGAAGGAGTTTTTGAACAAGCACATAAAGGAAGTATTTTTCTAGATGAAGTAACCGAACTTCCCCAAGATGTTCAAATAAAGATCTTGCAAATGTTAAAAGAAAAGGAAATTACGCGTGTTGGAGGAAAACATCCGATTTCAATAGATGTGCGGGTAATTGCTGCAACAAATCAACATTTAGAAAAAGAAGTTTCTAACGGGAACTTTAGGGAAGATTTATATTATTATTTGAATCGGTTACCGATTTTCATACCACCGTTGAGAGAAAGAATAACAGATATTCCGATAATAGCTCAACATCTCATTGAGAAAATGAATATTGAGTACAGTAGAGATGTGCAAGGTATGACACCAGCGGCAATTCATTTTTTGCAACAATTATCATGGAATGGAAATATTCGTGAATTAGAGAACCGCATCGGACGGGCAATGATTTATATGTCGTATGATGAAATCATGATTGATGAACATCATTTAAAAGAAGGATGGATGCCACCGATGGAGCTAGACCCAATGAATACAGATGATTCATTTAGAGATCGTTTGAAAGATGCTGTAGAAGATTTTGAAAAAGAATTCATTTCAAGAGTATATCGAAGTAACAAATTTGTGAAGACAAAAACAGCAGAAGATTTAGGAATTTCTCTTCGGAGTTTATACAACAAGTTGGAAAAGTTTGGCATCTGAATGAATGTTATAATGACCCGAAAATAACTACTTCAATACAAATTGTAAGGACTAGCATAACATACCTATTATGAATTTCATTCATCTTTTAAAAATTAGAAACATAAAAGATAAGATTTTCTGCCTTTATTTTAGTGCATGTATTTGGTTGTCATACAAGAAAGAAGGAACGATTATACAAAATTAAAAAGAAATGAATTTACCGAAACCATTCTATCCGTTATAATAAAATAGAAAGTTTATATGAGGTATTAGTACTTGGTTCCAAATGTGTTAAAATATTAAATAGACGATCCATTTTAGGGAGGACTTACCATGCATATTTTTACAGATATGGAAGATTATGATTTCGAACAAGTTGTTTTTTGCCAAGACAAAAATTCGGGTTTAAAAGCAATTATTGCAATCCATGACACAACATTAGGACCTGCCCTTGGCGGAACGAGAATGTGGCCCTATGAAACTGAACAAGAGGCATTAAAAGATGCTATGCGATTAGCACGTGGAATGACATATAAAAATGCTGCGGCTGGTTTAAATTTAGGCGGAGGTAAAGCGGTCATTATCGGAGATGCTAAGTCAGATAAAAATCCCGAATTATTCCGGGCTTTTGGTCGCTATGTACAAAGTCTATCAGGACGTTATATTACTGCAGAAGATGTTGGTACAACAGTAGAGGACCTTGATATCATTTTCTCAGAAACAGATTATGCAACTGGAACGTCGAATGTTGGATCTTCAGGAAACCCTGGTCCGGTAACAGCATACGGAATCTACAAAGGAATGAAAGCAACGGCTAAAGAAGCATTTGGTAGTGATTCTCTCTCAGGTAAAACCGTTGCAGTTCAAGGTGTTGGAAACGTAGCGTATCGCTTGTGCTCTTACCTTCATGAAGAAGGAGCAAATCTTATTGTAACTGATATTCATAAAGAAGCAGTGGACAGGGCTGTTAATGATTTTGGTGCAAAAGCTGTTGATCCTGATGACATATATAGTGTCGAATGTGACATTTATTCTCCGTGCGCTTTAGGCGGAGTCATTAATGATGAGACCATACAACAAATCAAAGCAAAAGCCATTGCAGGATCAGCGAATAACCAATTGCTAACAGACGCTCACGGAGAAATGTTGTATAAAAAAGGAATTATTTATGCTCCAGATTATGTCATCAATTCTGGTGGAGTCATAAACGTAGCAGATGAATTATTACCTAACGGATATAATCAAGAACGAGCAATGTCTAAAGTGGAAACAATTTATGACAGTTTGACGAAAGTATATGAAATTGCAAACCGGGATCATATTTCAACATCTGTTGCTGCTGATCGTATGGCTGAAGAACGAATTGCCTCTGTAAAACGATCAACAGGACAATTTTTAATGCATTCACATCATATACTTAGTCGTAAGTAAGCAACCGAAGACGAGCTTTCTAATCCTTAGAAAGCTTATACATATGTGCATTATGAATAGATGAAGCATATTTAAAGGAGTGAGTATTATGACACAAAAATACGATGTTGCCATTCTTGGTGGTGGACCAGGAGGATATGTAGCAGCCATACGTGCAAGTCAACTTGGATTAAAGGTTGCCCTTGTAGAAAATAAAAAACTTGGAGGTACTTGTTTACACAGAGGATGTATTCCATCCAAAGCATTGCTTCGAAGTGCTGAGGTGTTCAAACAGACGAAAGAAGCTTCCTCCTATGGTATTCAAGTTGAAAATCCATCTATTGACTTCCCATCTGTGCAACAAAGAAAAGACAGCATCATTCAACGTTTGCATAGTGGTGTTCAAGCTTTAATGAAAAAAGGAAAGATTGATGTATATTCTGGTTTTGGTCGTTTACTAGGTCCAAGTATTTTTTCTCCTTTAGCTGGAACAGTCTCAGTTGAGTATGAAAACGGTGAGGAAAATACGATGATTGTACCACGCTTCGTATTATTGGCAACGGGTTCAAAACCAAGACAAATAGATCATTTAAAGATTGATGGCAATCAAATTATTACCTCAGAAGAAGCACTTGATTTTGATGAGTTACCAGCTTCGATGATGATTGTTGGAGGTGGTGTTATTGGGGTAGAGTGGGCGTCTATGCTTGCTGATTTTGGTGTAGATGTTACTTTATTTGAAACAGCTCCACATATTCTACCAACTGAAGATGAAGATATCGCAAAAGAAGTTACCCGCCAATTAGAGAACAAAGGGATAACGATTCATACAAATGCTTTAGTTGAAAATAGTAGGATTGAAGAT
>DATGUV010000078.1:0-10787 GCA_035301025.1 Bacillota bacterium
AATCCTAGGCAATTGGTACCTTTAACGAATTTTACTGAAGAATATAGTGCGTCTAAATCCTCCATTAGTGAAGATTTAGATATTGTCGATGAAATGTTCAGACATGAAGGGATTGGATATTTAGATCGTGTATCGGGAGCGGCAGGAGGAGCTATGTATGTTCCTTATTATTCGAAGGAGAAAAGTGCTTCCTTTATTCAAGATCTTTGTAAGCAATTAGAAGATCCAAGTCGTATGTTACCAGGTGGCTATTTATATATGAGTGATGTATTAGGGAATCCAGATCTCATGCGCAAAATAGGTCACATTTTTGCGACGGCGTTTTCTCATTTGGATATCGATGTAATCGTGACGGTAGCGACGAAAGGAATTTCCCTCGCAAATGCCATTGCTTTTCATTTAAATGTACCTGTTGTGACTGTACGAAGAGATCCAAAAGTGACAGAAGGATCCTCCGTGAGTATTAATTATGTGTCCGGTTCCTCACGTAAAATTCAAACGATGGTACTTCCAAAGCGTAGTTTGAAAGAAGGAGCAAATGTATGTATCATTGACGACTTCATGAAAGCTGGAGGGACGATTACCGGTGTAAAAAGTCTGATGGATGAATTTCACGCACAAGTTCAGGCAATTGGTGTATTAGCAGAAGCGGAAGATGAAGAAGATGAGCGAGTGGTAACTGATTATATGTCTCTTGTTCAAATAACACATGTAAATAGTTCTAAACAAATTATTGAAGTTGGCGCAGGAAATATACTAGACCAGTGGAAATAAGGATTAGCGTCCCTTTCTAGTAAAAAACGAAGAAAAAAAGAGGCTTTTCATATAGAAAGGTTTCTTTTTTTAAAATAGTGTGCTATGATTTAACATAGATTTTTGAAAGGGTTTTCAAATCTTTCTTTTGCATTTGAATGATTGCGCTTTCATTATCGAATAAATATGGAAAATTAATAGTTTTCCGAAATAAATGCAGGATTTTTGAAATTATTGTTGAATTATTACTGTAGTGATTTTGTATTTAAAAAGGGGTGAATCATCGTGGAAGTAACTGACGTAAGGTTAAGGCGTGTGAATTCAGAAGGAAGGATGCGAGCAATTGCATCAATTACCTTTGATGAGGAGTTTGTTGTTCATGATATCCGAGTGATTGATGGGAACAATGGATTGTTTGTAGCAATGCCTTCAAAGCGTACTCCAGACGGGGAGTTCAGAGATATTGCACATCCAATTAACTCTGGGACACGTGGGAAAATTCAAGATGCGGTTCTAGCTGAGTATCACCGTATTGGTGAATTAGAAGAGTCTTTTCAAGAAGCAGGCGTTTCATAAAATTGAATGATATATACATTCAGAAGAAATCTAACCAATATATAAATATATTGATTAGGTTTCTTTTTTGTCATATTAAAAAAGTATTTTTTGTAGATAGAGTGGAATTATACAGATTCCGGCGGCTAACTTAAACGTGACATTTTTGGGTGCCTGTCACTCCCCAGAATTCATCCTGAAATCCAAAGGAAAAGGTGTAGAAAATGAAATTTGGATTTTCAAATGAAAAATTTGTAAAAGAGCATGCTTGAACTGTTGAAATATAAGGCATTTTAGGATATATTCATTAATGGATAAACAGAATGGAGGTTTCTTCATGGCAAATCGATATGCTATCATATTAGCAGCAGGCCGAGGAACGAGAATGAAATCAAGTCTTTATAAGGTTCTTCATCCAGTTCTTAAGCGTCCAATGGTACAACATGTTGTCGATCAATTACAGCCACTTGCGCTGGATGAAGTTGTTACCATTGTTGGTTTTGGAGCAGAAGCGGTACAGGAAACTCTTGGAGACCAAAGTGCATTCGTTGTTCAAGAAGAACAATTAGGAACAGGACATGCTGTGCAACAAGCAGAAGAAATGTTACAGAATATGGAAGGTACGACATTGGTGGTATGTGGTGATACGCCACTCATCGAGACAGATACATTTCAAGCACTTGTAGACCATCATGAAAAAACAGATGCAAAGGCAACAATTTTAACGGCAAAAGCACCTGATCCAACCGGATATGGGCGAGTCATTCGAAATAAGGATGACGTTGTCGAAAGAATTGTTGAACACAAGGATGCTACACAGGCAGAGTTGCTTGTGAATGAAATTAATACAGGCACATATTGCTTCGATAATAAGGCTTTATTTCATGCGTTGCAATACGTTTCAAACGATAATGCTCAAGGTGAATACTATTTACCAGATGTCATTGAGATTTTAAAAGAACAATCAGAAATAGTTGGAGCATACATGACGCCTGATTTTGAAGAAACACTAGGAATTAATGACCGTGTAGCACTTTCTCAAGCAGAGAACATTATGAAACAGCGTGTAAACGAAACGCATATGAGAAATGGTGTAACAATTATCGATCCCCAACATACATATATTGGTTTGGATGTTGAAATTGGAGAAGATGTAATGATTCATCCAGGTTCGATGATTCACGGGAAAACAGTGATTGGAAAAAATAGTGTCATTGGCCCAAACTGTGAAATTTCTAATATGCATATTGGCGAACGTGTATCGATTAAACAGAGCATTCTGATGGACAGTGTAATCGAAAATGACGTAGAAGTCGGTCCGTATGCATATATTCGCCCAGAAACAACTGTGCAAGATAACGCTAAGGTTGGCCATTTCGTTGAAGTGAAAAAGTCAACGATTGGTGAAGGAAGTAAAGTACCACATTTAAGTTATATAGGAGATACAAAAATTGGTAACCACGTAAATGTCGGATGTGGTACAATAACAGTGAACTATGATGGAAAAGATAAACATGAAACAATTATAGAAGATGGTGCATTTATTGGATGTAACACGAACCTTGTTGCACCCATTACGATTGGGAAAGATTCCCTTGTTGCTGCAGGATCCACGGTAACAAAAAATGTTCCAAAAGAAGCACTAGCATTTGGACGAGCACGCCAAGCGAATAAAGAGGGTTACGCAAAAAAGCGGAAAAAACAAGATCAATAATAACGGAGGGTTCATTTTTATGACATCGGGCTACAAGGACAATACATTGAAAGTGTTTACGCTAAACTCAAACGAACAGTTGGCAGAAGAAATCGCAGAACGAATTGGAACTCCTTTAGGTAAATCAACAGTCACTACGTTTAGTGATGGGGAAATTCAAATGAATATTGAAGAAAGTGTTAGAGGTTGTGATGTATTTGTTGTTCAATCGACATGTTCACCTGTGAATCATCACACTATGGAATTACTCATTATGATTGATGCATTGAAGAGAGCTTCAGCAAGTTCTATTAATATTGTAATGCCTTATTATGGATATGCGAGACAAGATCGTAAAGCACGTTCAAGAGAGCCAATTACGGCTAAACTAGTAGCAGACTTACTACAAACAGCTGGTGCTGATCGAGTAATATCTCTTGATCTACACGCACCACAAATTCAGGGATTCTTTGATATTCCAATTGATCACTTGCAAGGTGTGCCAATCTTAACAGATTACTTCATTGATAAGGAATTAGAAGATGTAGTCATTGTATCACCAGACCATGGTGGCGTTACACGTGCCCGTAGAATGGCAGACCGAATGAAAGCACCTATTGGAATTATCGATAAGAGAAGACCACGTCCAAATGTAGCTGAGGTAATGAATATTGTTGGGGAAGTAAAGGATAAAACAGTTATTCTTGTAGATGATATTATTGATACGGCTGGGACAATTACACTAGCAGCAAATGCTCTGATTGAAAATGGAGCAAAAGAAGTATATGCTTGTTGTACACATGCAGTATTATCAGGTCCTGCAGTCAAACGTATCGATGAATCTAAGATTAAAGAACTTGTCATTACGAATACGATTCCACTCCCAGAAGAAAAGCAAATTGATAAAATTAAACAATTATCCGTTGCATCTTTAATCGGTGAAGCAATCATTCGTGTACATGAACATAAATCTGTCAGTAAATTATTTGATTAATATTTGAATAGACGCGCTTAAGCGTGTAAAATAGATGTAGTCATTCTGAGGAAACAAGCAATTCATTCGAATTGACGATTATACATGCTCATTTGTTATCCATGTTAAAAACCGATGGAAACAAATCAATCGAAATACGTTTAAGTAAAAATGTGGAGGGTAAAAAAATGGCAGTAACACTTAAAGCAACACAAAGAGAAAATCTAACACTTTCAGCTACGAAGAAAGTTCGATCAACAGGTGGAATCCCTGCAATTGTTTATGGAAAAGGAGAAGAAGCAATTCCTGTATCTGTTGATTATTTAGAACTAATGAAAACAGTTCGTGATGAAGGAAGACACGCAGTTATTTCATTAGAAGTTGAAGATGGGGAAAAGGTAGACGTTATGCTTCACGAATATCAAGTACATCCTGTAAAAGGCTATGTAACACATGCTGACTTTTACAAAATTGATATGTCTGAGGAAATGGACGTTTCTGTTCCACTTAGAATTGAAGGGGAAGCAGCAGGTGCAAAAGAAGGTGGAATCTTACAACAGCCATTATTCGAACTTGAAGTACGCGCTGTTCCAAGAGAAATCCCTGAAGAAATTACTATTGATGTATCAGCATTAGAAATTGGTGATTCTTTAACAGTTGCAGATTTAGCTAAGTCTAACACATACACTATTTTACATGAAGAAGACGAGTCAATCGCAACTGTCTTACCACCGGAAGCTGAAGAAGAAGAGGAAGACACTGAAGATGTAAGTGTTGAACCTGAACTTGTTGGCGCAGATGATGAAGAAGAAGAGGAAGAAGAATAAGAACGTTTTGGTTTTAGCATGTGTAAGCAATTAAACATCCCTCCTAGTATAAAAGAAACGTGAATTTTTCACTATTCTTTCATTAGGAGGGTTCTTGTTTGTAAGATTCTTCTAGTGGATGACACGGTACATTGTCCTAGCAGTTTTAAACATGTACAGGAACAATCATT
Source organism: Bacillota bacterium (assembly GCA_035301025.1). GTDB lineage: Bacteria > Bacillota > Bacilli > Bacillales > Amphibacillaceae > CALAMD01. Next base: position 4,972 of record DATGUV010000078.1, read on the forward strand.
AGTGGATAAAATATGGATTTGATAAAGGAAGAGCTGTTTATGAAATGTATCATTGGATTAGGGAATCCTGGCAAAAAGTATGATCAAACACGACATAACATTGGCTTTGAGGTTATTGATGAACTATTACGAAGACATGGATGGTCCTTATCAAAGGAGAAATTTAAAGGCTTCTACACGATGGAACATGTTGCTGGAAACAAAGTTTTACTTCTGCAACCACATACATTTATGAACTTATCAGGAGAATGTGTGAAACCATTGCTTGAATATTATCGAATTTCTGTAGAAGATATTCTCGTAATATATGATGATCTTGATTTACCGACAGGGAAAATACGTTTACGTCAAAAAGGTGGTCATGGTGGTCATAATGGTATTCGCTCACTGATCGATCACTTACAAGTGAAAGCATTTAAACGTTTACGTGTTGGAATTGGACGTCCAGAAGGGTCAATGTCTGTTGTGGATTACGTGTTAGGTCGCTTTTCAAAGGAACAAGAAGAAGACGTAGCTCATAGCGTCCAAATAGCAGCAGATGCTTGTGAAAAATGGCTCGAACATGATTTCACAGACGTGATGAACACATTTAACTAAATGCGCACTACATTCACAAAAATTCTTTTCACAAATGAAAAATGATACAGATATACGTATAATATCGATACTTTCGGATACACTTTAAAGAACCCATTTTGTATCTGAGGAGAGATTGTATGTCTATTATCATTCATTGCAGGCATTGTGAGAATACTATTGGAACCCTTCCTCATGACGTTACAACTGAGGCAAAACTTGGAATACATACTCTTTCAAAAGATGAACAAGAAGAGATGATTGCCTATCATGAGAATGGAAACATGTATGTACAATCCATTTGTGAGTCCTGTGAGGAAACTTTAAAGAAACATCCTGAATTTCATGAACTACCTTATTTTATTCAATAACATAAATACATGAAAGCTTTGGCAACTGAGCCAAAGCATTTTTGACATGAACGATTTCTCGTATGTACATGTCGTATGCTAAGATGCTTGAATGTTGAGAAAATATATAAGGCATCTTCTGTATACATACCATGGAGGTTTAAATAATGAACGGAATTAATCGCTATTTAGCGGAAAATAAAGATATACAATCCATTATTTCTGGAATAGAAAGTGGTATGAAAGAGCAGCTTATTGCAGGATTATCCGGTTCTGCTAGAAGTCTGCTTGTTGCTAATATCCAACAAGCACTTGATCGCCCGCTTCTGTTTATTACCCATCAATTAAATCAAGCTGAACAGTTGTATGATGATTTATCGGGATTAGTGGATGAATCTCTTGTACATTTATATCCAGTAAATGAACTCCTTGCTTCAGAAGTAGCCGTTGCTAGTCCGGAGCTAAGAAGTGAAAGAATTCAAGCACTCTCTTCTTGGATGAAACAAAAGAAAGGTATTATTATTGCTCCAGTTGCAGCTTTAAAACGATTTCTACCTCCTGTATCTTATTGGAATGACCATCTAAAACAGATTCAGGTAGGAGATATTATGGATATCGACACAACCATCAATCGTTTTGTACAAATGGGCTATGAGCGTACAGGAATGGTTTCAACACCAGGTGAGTTTAGTATACGCGGGGGCATTATTGACATTTATCCAATTACAGAAGATCACCCAGTTCGGATTGAGTTATTTGATGAAGAAATAGACTCCATTCGATATTTTGACGTGGGCACACAACGCTCCCTCAATCAAAAAGAACAAATAGAAATATTGCCAGCAACGGAAATGATTTTAACGGATGAAGATTTAATTGCTGGTGCAGACCGGATGGAGAAATCTTTAAGCAAGTCATTCACTCGAATGACAAATGCTGAAGCGAAAGAAACATTAATGGAGTCGGTATCTTATGATATTGAACGATTAAAAGAAGCAGAGCGTTTCCCTGAGATGCATACACATGTAAGTTATTTTTATGAACAACCTGCTAGTTTACTAGATTATTTACCAGAAGACGGGTTAATTATTTTTGATGAAATGAGCCGTATTCAAGAGACAGCAACACATCTAGATCAGGAAGAAGATGAGTGGTTCAAAAGTTTATTACTAACGAATCAACTTTTACAAGACAGTACATTTTCTTTTAGGTGGGACGATGTTTGGTCACGAGTAACGATGCAACGATTATATCTATCTGTCTTCCTGCGTCACGTACCAAATACACAACCAGAGAATATTGTTAATATCTCATCTCGTCCAATGCAAGACTTCCACGGACAAATGAACTTGTTCCAAACGGAATTACAACGGTGGGAAAAAGGTGATTACTCTATTGTCATTGTAGCCCCGACTGAAAAACGGGCTGAAAAGGTTCAGTCCATTTTAGAAGACTATGATATGGAGTCTAGTGTTGTTGATGAAGTCCGTTTACCTGCGCTGCAACCGATTATTGTCGTTGGAAATATTCGAACAGGTATTGAGTTTCCTATGTATAAACTTGCAATTATTACTGAAGTAGAATTATTTAAACAACAAAAAATCCATCGAACACGGAGTAGACAAAAGATTTCCAATGCTGAGCGAATAAAGAGCTACCAAGAATTAAAAGTTGGAGATTATGTCGTTCATGAAAGTCATGGAATTGGGAAATATGTAGGGATTGAAACTGTAGAAGTAGCAGGACTCCATAAAGATTATATGCTTATTATGTATTCTGGAGACGACAAGTTGTTTGTACCAGTAGATCAAATCGATCTAGTGCAAAAATTCGTCGGTTCTGAGGGGAAAGAACCCCGTTTATATAAATTGGGTGGCAGTGAATGGACGAGAGTAAAAAACCGGGTTCGTTCATCTGTTGAAGATATTGCTGATGAGTTAATTAAGTTATATGCAGAAAGAGAAGCGAGAAAAGGATATGCATTTTCCTCAGATTCATCGTTACAACAGGAATTTGAAGCTTCTTTTGCTTATCAAGAAACGACTGACCAGTTACGTTGTGTTGAAGAAATTAAAGAAGACATGGAAAAAGAACGTCCAATGGATCGCCTCCTCTGTGGAGATGTAGGATATGGGAAAACAGAAGTAGCTATTCGAGCCGCATTCAAAGCTGTAGCAGACGGGAAACAAGTGGCTATTCTAGTTCCGACAACAATCTTAGCACAGCAACATTATCAAACGATTGTAGAACGATTTCAAGATTATGGGATTAATATTGGCTTACTAAGTCGTTTCCGTACACGTACACAACAAAAAGAAACGTTGGAACAATTAAAGCGTGGACTTGTAGACGTAGTTATCGGAACACATCGTTTATTGTCCAAAGATGTTGAGTTTCGTGATTTAGGATTACTCGTCGTGGATGAGGAGCAACGATTTGGGGTTAAACATAAGGAGCGGATTAAGCAACTCAAATCAAATGTGGATGTGTTAACACTTACAGCAACGCCTATTCCAAGAACATTGCATATGTCTATGCTAGGAGTACGTGATTTATCGGTGATTGAAACACCACCAGAAAATAGATTCCCAGTGCAAACATATGTAGTGGAATACAATCCTATGTTTATAAAAGAAGCTATTGAACGTGAAATATCCCGCGGTGGACAAGTGTTTTTCTTATATAACCAAGTCCAGAGCATCGAAAGACAAGCACGGGAAATTAGTAATTTAGTTCCTGACGCCAGGGTCGGTATCGCACATGGACAAATGAATGAAGCGGAACTAGAACATATCATGCTTTCCTTTTTAGAAGGGGAATTTGATGTTTTAGTAAGTACGACAATTATTGAGACAGGTGTAGACATTCCAAATGTGAATACATTGATTGTATATAACGCAGATCGCATGGGCTTAAGTCAGCTGTATCAACTACGTGGGCGCGTAGGTCGTTCTAATCGTGTGGCATATACATACTTTACCCATCAGAAGGATAAAGTACTTACAGAAGTCGCAGAGAAACGACTACAAGCCATTAAGGAATTTACCGAATTAGGATCTGGATTTAAAATTGCTATGCGGGATTTATCCATTCGCGGTGCTGGAAATTTACTTGGTTCCCAACAACATGGATTTATCGACTCAGTCGGATTTGATATGTATTCTCAAATGTTACAAGATGCTATTGAAGCTCGTAAAGATGGGAAAGAGTTGGATGAGTTCGTTATATTTGAACCAGAGTTATCCGTGCAGTTAGACGCATATATTCCGGAAACATATATTGCAGATGAAGAACAAAAAATCGATATGTATAAACAGTTCCAAACGATCCGATCGGATGAGGATGTTCAAGATTTACAAGATGAATTAATGGACCGTTTTGGAGATTACCCACCACAAGTGGAAAACTTATTCATCGTAGCTATGTTAAAACGATATGCGAAGGAACAACGTATTGAATCGATTGAAGAATTTCCAAATAAGATTGAACTTATCATGGAAGAGAAGCGCAGCCAGCAAATTGATGGAGCGAAAGTCTTTGAAGTGGCTAATTCCTTTGGACGAAATATTCAACTTGGAACCGAACATCAGAAGTTAAAAGTAAACATTCGTTGGTCTATGAATGAGACACACAATCGGTATGAAACTGCTAAGGAATTTATGAAACAATTGCATGATGCAGATCGAGAAGAGTAAAAAAACTCATTCGGTATGTATAGTTCTTTCAAGATGATCAATACTACACATATCATGGAATATTTTTACACGTGTATACATTTCTTCATGAGAAGGTTCATTTCAACATGTAATTGTGAATGACGTATGATAACTACACATTGCACATGGTGAAGTGTATGGCTGTTTGTACAAGGGTGAATGAATTTCATAAAACGTATCTTATGCTACGTCCATACAACATGAAAGTTCCGTTAATTCACTTGAAACGACATGCTGTATTGAAGTAGATGTTTTTAGCAATTGTGACCTTCACTCAAGTACTAAATATTCGTGAACATTGAGCACTAGGACAAGATGCGTTCAATGTACGTGTACGACAGTTGAATATACGAAAGAGAGGTTGTTATGCTACATGAAAGCTACCGGTATTGTACGTCGTATTGACGACCTAGGAAGAGTGGTCATCCCAAAGGAAATAAGAAGGACACTGCGCATTCGAGAAGGAGATCCACTAGAGATATTTGTTGATCGAGAAGGGGAAGTCATTTTGAAGAAATATTCTCCGATTAATGAATTGGGTCATTTTGCAACAGAATATGCAGAGGCTTTGTATGATTCCTTGCAATTCCCGATTTTAATCTGTGACCGGGATGAAATTATTGCCCTTGCAGGTATTTCTAAAAAAGATTACTTACACAAAAGCATTGGAAGTGAAATTGAACATACGATGGGAGAGCGGACAACGACGAAAGAGTTCGAGTCATCTGTTATAGAGATTGTTGAAGGGCAAACAGAAGAGTTGGATTCATACTGTATTAGTCCCATCATTGCAAACGGAGACCCTATCGGATGTGTGATGTCATTCTCCATGGATGCAGGTGCAATGTCAGACATAGAAGAAAAGGTTATTGATACTGCGGCACGCTTTTTAGCCAAACAAATGGAATAAGACATGAAAAAACACGCGAGAATTTTCTCGCGTGTTTTTTCATGTGTACTTGATTTAAAACGTTACAATGGGGAAAGTAAAGGATTGTTATATATACGTTAAAAATCTCCATCTCATGTTAGCAATTTACTTTGACGATTAGGCGTAATCAAAGCAGTTCCGGACCCGAAATCGAATTTAATTAGACGATTACGCGTAATCAAAGCAGTTCCAGCACCTAATTCGAATTTAATTAGACGATTAGGCGTAATCAAAGCAGTTCCG
>DATGUV010000079.1:0-5228 GCA_035301025.1 Bacillota bacterium
CCTGTCCCTTTTTTAAGTCCAAAAACCCCTCCTAAATTATCCTGAACAATTTCATCTGAATACTTAGATAGCTCTTGCTTCATATACTCACGAACACGATGTTCGTTTGAAGGAGCTCCTTGCAATTCCGTTAATGTTTTAAACATGTCTAATGTTTCTTTATTCATATTTTTCCACTCCCATTTACCAATATATACTTAAGTATAGCTGAACATGGATAAACAATTCCACTATCTCATATTTTTCGTTTGCCATTTGTGTGATTTCTATCATGTTTATAGTCCTTCTACATATTTCTAATGTATTAAATGTTAGAATGTATCATTCATCTACACACCACATGTAATTTCAAAGAGCCTAGTAGAACATATCGTACGATGATATCATAAAGTTCGTATTATGAAATTCATTATTGTATACTAGTAATTCAGATAATGAGATAGTCATTTGGATGTTGTTAGGAGGGATTTCATGAAAAAAAGACAAGCCATTTTAATTAGTATACTTGCCTTTATTCTTGGATGGCTTATTCGAGAAGAAAAAGAAAAACGTAGTACACTATCCCCTGAAAAAGCGTTGGAAAGAGCAAAAGAAGCCTTTAAAAAAGAAGCTCCTATTAGTGGATCCTGGATTTATATGATTCCAGAGGATATTAAACTTCACGGTTTAGTATATACAGGATACCATGGCGGGATTAGTCGTCAAACAGACCAGACATCTGTTCAAAGCAACTTTTTCGTTGATAACAAAACAGGTGCAGTATTTTGCACAGATGAGCATGCTGGTGAACATGAACTAACTGAAATCGATGAAATAAATTTACCAGTATAAAAAATTCTCCCACGTAAGCATGTGAATCATTTGCTTCGTGGGAGATTTTTACGACTCATATGAATAGCGTTTTCGCTCAAGCTTTTGTTGAATGTTTCCAGATTTATCGAACTGAAGTGCTCGGAAGTAAGCATCATGATAAAACGTATACCATGCCTGCTTTTCATATCCATAGTTCATCCACTTTTCTTTCTGATGGACAGACGTAACAGGATAGTCATCATAAGCAAGGGCCCATAATTTATTTTGGTGGCCATGTGTGGGCATTAAATCGGCCATATGAATAAAGCAATCCTCTTCATCTTCAAATACGATGATTGCATGCCCATCACTATGACCACTTGTATGAATCATTGTGAGTCCCGGTGCAACTTCAAATTCATCTGTATATGGCTGTACGAATTCTTCGACAGCACGCCAGTTTTTCTCCCAATATGTGTTTATCGAACGAATATTTGGGTGCTTCATTTCATTCCACTCAACATCTGATGTATAAATCGGGGTGTTTGGAAAAACTGGTACATATGTATCCCCTACAGGTTTTGTTAAGCCTGAAGCATGATCAAAGTGTAAATGGGTCATTAAAATTGCATCAATATCTTCCGGCTTTAACCCCATTTCAAGAAGATCTTCTTCTAAAAATGATTGCTCTTTCACACCAAAATTACGTATTTGCTTCTCATTGATTTTATCATTCCCCATACCTGTATCAATTAAGAAGTTTTTCCCATCTAATTGAAGCAGTAATGGATCTGTGCGAAGTTCAATTGTATTATCTTCATGACTTGGGTATGCCCGCTTCCATAATGCTTTTGGAACAACACCAAACATTGCTCCACCATCTAAGAAGTTCACACCACCTCTAAGCCATGTAATCGTTGCTCTTCCAACTTTTAATTGTTCCATAAAAATGATTCCTCCCTTATGTGTTCAATGATTTACACATATTCTTCGTTAATCATTTCCCTCACACGTTGATTTAAATGAATTAAATCATGCATGCGATTTTTTCTGTGATCCGTTTCATTCCGAGTTTCATGCCAATGAATATAATGCAATGTCTCCGCTATTAAATACCAATACATACGTTTCATCAATGCGTCATCGTTCGTTACTCCATATGCGTGTAACCAGCAATCCCAATGATCTTCCGGTATATACCGCATGAGTACAGTTCCAAAATCAATAATTGGATCGGCTATCGTCGCATTGTCCCAATCGACTAAATAAACGGTCTCATCTTTAGTCATCATTAAATTATTATGATTTAAATCACAATGGCAAACAACTTTTGACTGCTTTTCTGTTGCTGGTAGCAATCTTCTAAGCCACGTTAATCCTTCAACAATATCTTTTTGCTCATTCATAAATGAACATTCAAGAATGTCCATATAAAGCATGTCATATTGGTCACTCGGAGATACTGGTTGCACCCCAAGCCGCATGAGCATATGTAATAGTTCTGAAGAATCATGGATTTTTTTAAGTAGTTCAGCGACTTCTTTTTGCTTCATTTCCTCTGGCTCTAATTTTCGTCCATCAAGCCATTCCTGAGCAGTAATTACGTCGCCATTTTCCATGCGCTTCGTCCAAACAAGCTTAGGAACTAATTTTTCAGCTGATAACACAGCTAAAAATGGTGAGGAATTACGCTTTAAAAACAAACGTTTGTCATCTTTTTCGGCAATATATGCATCCCCTGTTAGCCCACCAGCTGAAGTAATGTTCCATTCAGGACCTAATGCTTGTTCAAACAATTTCTTCATGTAATCTCACATCTTTCAGTTAAATAAATATCATGCATGTACAAAAATCCATAGAATAGCTGTATCCTACGAAATGTATACTATTGATGATAAATTGATTTCCATATAATTACAACTATACACGCCTAATCTTCATGCATATCTTTAAAGGATACGTCTTCATCCTTTTTCCATTCCGGTCTTCGGACAGAGGTAGTTACACAGTACATAAGCAATGTTTCGAGCGCCTGTAGTTGAAGATGTTTTAGCGGAGCCTGAATATTTCTTTTTTCTTGAAACCACTTCTCATATTCGTGCATACCAACAATTCGAGTCTGATAGGGTTCATGATTAGAAACGATCATATGATTTCTAGCTAACACCGTTTTATGAATAGGAATTTCAATTCCGCGCGCTTGTAACATTCCTTTTATAATATGTTCATTCCGTTTTAATGTAAGCAACGGACTTAACATTTTCTTTTTCGTGTAGTTTTTTTCAACTGTCCACGTCCGCTCTTCATCTGCATAAATGGTTGCACCAGCTTCTTCATCAAGCATATAAATAATTTCAATTCCTAAAGGTCCAATTAAAATAATCTCCGCATCAAACGTGGCATCCTTTATTTGAAACAACGGAAAAAACATAACTAAATAAATATCTGGAAACCTCTGCAGAAAATAGGTTAATCGTTCATCATCTTGTACATGTTCATCAATAAAGGATACATCTGATACTGTAGAAGTTGCCCATTTCATCTGGATTGGTAATAGCTTTTGTAAAAAATGTTTCTTCAATTCCATTTCGCTTAACGGATGAATTGCATCTACTTCCTCTGGAACGTCTTCTTCTTTTTTAAAAAATCCGCTCCACTGAAAGAGACGTTGAATCGTACCTGCCTCCTCGTTTTCCTCCTCAAATTCTTCAGGTTGATCTTGCCAAAGAGCATATAACTTTCTCCAATTTTCTTGTTTTAACCGGATAAATTGACTTGGATACCGATATGGATTCCATTCATATCTGGATATACAATCAAATATTTTAACAAGTTGAGCCACTACTCTCCCCCCCTGAAAATGAATTTGTATGCTAACGAAGCGCTAGACAATACGCTAATTCTTCCTCCGTAAGTTCACGGTAACTCCCTAACTGAAGGCGATCATCTAATTGAATTTCTCCCATTTGGACTCGTTTTAAATAAGTTACTTCTCTCCCGATTGCTTGAAACATTCGTTTCACTTGATGGAATTTACCTTCTGTAATAACTAACTCAATTTCTGAAGTCGCCCCAGATGTAATAATCCGTAAATGCCCCGGTTTTGTTTCATATCCGTCATCTAGTGTTACTCCTTCAGAAAATTGTTGGACGTGCTCCTCCGTAACTTCACCGTCAATGGTAGCAACATATGTTTTCTCAATTGCTCTACGAGGAGACGTAAGTGCATGGGCTAATTTTCCGTCATTTGTAATGAGGAGCAACCCTTCTGTATCCTTATCTAATCTGCCTACTGGAAAAGGCTCAAATAATGCATCCTCCATTTCTAATAGGTCAATAACCGTTTGATCGTATCCATCCTCTGTTGCAGAAATAACCCCTTGTGGTTTGTGTAGCATTAGATAAATAAATTCCCTATATTTAACGAGTTCCCCGTGTACACTCACTTCATCATTCGAGACATCAATATGCATATTCGGTTTATTCGCTATGTCTCCGTTTATACGAACTTTTTTACTTTTTATTAATTGTTTCACATCTTTACGACTACCAAATCCCATATGAGACAACATTTTATCTAATCGCATCTATTTTGATCATCCTCATTAAATCTTTTTAATAAAACGTTCTAATTTTTTCACTCGATCTCCTAACGTACGCTCTAATAATGTGGACTGATAAGCTAGCCATAAATAAACAATTCCACCAATACCTACACCTAGTATCAGTACAATCACCGCTGCAAAGCGTTGTTCTTGGTAAGCTAAGAAAAACGAACTAATGTACTTAACTCCCATAATAGTTGCAAACATTACACCAGAAAACAGCAATACAAGTAGACCTCTTTTCGCTGTTTGTTTATAGGAAAAATGAATAGATGTTTTAATTCTCCACAAGTTACAAGCAGACGCTATTCCAACGGCAGAAACCGTACCAAAAATAGCACCTTTCGCTCCAAACATATGGATAAATTGACTATTTAATAAAATTTTGAACAATAAACCTGCTGATAAGCTAACTACCGCAAATCTTTGTTCATTAATTCCTTGTAATACTGATGATGAGACCATAAAGATCGCAAAGAATATAGCTAAAGGTGCAGACCACGCAAGTAACGTTCCTGTAATTTCAATATTATCTAATTTATACAAAGATCCATAGGCTACGTCTGACAAAGCAATAAGTCCGACAACCGCTGGAATCACTAACACTAAAATAATTTGGAACGCTTGGTTGATTTGTGATTCCATAACTAAACGGTCTCTGTTTGTAAATGACTTGGTTAATGCAGGTAAAATTGCTAAAGAAAGTCCTGTTGCAATGGTTACTGGAATAATGACTAGTTTGTGCCCATAAAAGTTTATCGCAGCAAATGAGACCACCCAAACATCTTCTAAACCTGCCGCAACCATGGCACGCTCAAATGTAAATTGATC
>DATGUV010000080.1:0-3871 GCA_035301025.1 Bacillota bacterium
TGTATCCCAGGTAAATATTCTTTGGTTATTTAATTTTCTACCAAATATTAAGTACAAAATAAACCCAACAATCGGAATAAAGAAGAGTACCATCAGCCATGCCCATGTTGAACTTGCATTTCTACGTTCTAGAAAGATAACTGTAAACGCAAGCACAAAGTTAAATATGTATACAGAAGCAACTATATAAGGTACAAACTGCATCATAACATCCTCTCCCAATAACAACTATGAAGATATATATTAACACTAATATATCATAATATCATCTGATCAGTGAGCAGTTTCATGATTCGTCTCGTTATTTATTCTCCACTCCAAAAGATCTTGTGACCTCAATCAAGTGAGAATCGAATGAACAAGAACGATTCATTGAAACATGCAACTAAACAACCAAAGCACATCCTTTGATCAGATGTGCCCAAGATAAACATTTAATTCAGTTGATTCAACGCTTGCTCCAAGTCCTCCCAAATGTCCTCCCATGCTTCAAGACCTACAGATAAGCGAATGAGACGATCACTAATTCCCATCTCTTCTCTTGATTCTTTTGGAATACCAGCATGTGTCATGGTAGCCGGATGCTCAATTAATGTTTCTGTGTCACCAAGACTGACTGCAAGCCTTAAAAATCCCAAATCATTTAAAAATGCTTGAACCTGCTCTTTTCCACCATCAATCTCAAATGAAATCATCCCCCCGCCTCGCTTCATTTGTTTCTCTTTAATTTGAAAGTTAGGATGTGTCTCATCATTTGGATAATAAACTGTCTTTACCTTTGGATGTTCACACAATTTTTCAAAAACCTGCTCAGCATTATCACAATGGCGATCCATTCTCACTGGTAAAGTTTTCAATCCTCTTAACAATAACCATGCATCGAATGGAGCAATGATCCCGCCAATTTCTTTTAATGTTGTTTGTGCGACAAGATCTAATATTTCCTTTTTTCCTGCAGCAAGACCAGCCACCACATCTCCATGTCCACCAATGTATTTGGTTGCACTATGAACAACGACATCACAGCCTAATTCGAGTGGTCTTTGTAAGTAAGGGGTAGAAAATGTATTATCAACAACGACTGGAATATTGAATTCCTTTCCCACCTCAGCAACCATTTGTAAATCGACAAGTTGCATGGTTGGATTGATCGGTGTTTCCACGTAAATACAGGCGGTTTCAGGTTGAATACATGCACGAATTTCCTCTTTTGTTTTCATTTCAATGAGTTCATGCGAAATATTATATTTTTCTTCCATTATTTTTAATAAACTAAATGTCGATCCATAAAGACCCATTGAACATAATACATGATCATTTGCCTTTGTTAGACCAAGCAGGACAGCAGATATTGCAGCCATTCCCGAACCAAATGCAAGTCCACGCTCTCCATTTTCAAGTGAAGCGATCCGTTCTTCTAACACCGCAACTGTCGGATTACCTAAGCGAGAATAAATATAACCATCTTCCTCACCGGAGAATCTTCTCTCACCTTGTTCAGCTGTTTCAAATGTATATGTACTGGTTTGAAATAATGGTGTAGTCAGACTCCCTAACATTTCCTTCGCGTCATATCCATCGTGAATTACGGACGTCTCTATTCTTCTATGTCTCCTAGTCATATGTTTTCCTCCAAGCTAGATTTTCACCATATTCATTAGTTTACCATAAGCAAGTAAAATTGTTATAAAAATTGTATCCTCAGCATTCTGTAAATATATTAAGGGAATTTGGACCTTACAGTTTACGCTGTAGATGTAGTTCTAGGAATATTGTAATTATGAAATGGACTCGCTATACTGAAATGAATGAGAATGAATAGAATAGGTGAATCATATGAAAAGACTTTCTGATAGTATAGCTGAAGATATTTTGGCAATGATTACGATCGAAAAAAGATTCCTTCCAGGGGATCAACTTCCGAATGAAATTGATCTATCAACAGAGTTGAAAATTAGTAGAACAACATTGCGTGAAGCAATTAGGATATTAGTGACCAATGGCATCCTGGAAATTAAACGAGGGAGAGGAACTTTTGTCAAAAAGGACACCGATTTAAATGATACGATGCAATCATTTAATGAACTTGCCAATGCACGAATCAATGCCAAAGATTTATATGAGATGCGTTTAATCTTTGAACCTGAAGCAGCCTTTTATGCAACACTCAGGGCGAGCGATGCTGAGTTAGCGAGAATTCTGACATACGGAAAACAAATCGAACAAAAAATTAAACAAGGGAAAGATCGCACAGATGTAGAACAGAAATTTCATAAAGAAATTGCCAAAGCTACCCATAATGAATTTATCGATCGTTTGATGCCCATTATCTTTCAAGCAATTGATCAGGGAGTCAAACTATCACAAACGAATAAACTAGTCGAAAAAGACACCTTACATGACCATCAGATGATTATGGAATTTATGAAGGCACGAAATTCTGAAGGAGCAAAGAGTGCGATGAAAATTCATATTTTACATGCCATGAGGGATTTAGAAATAGAGTGATTCTCCATTGTCCTACAACTTAATTGACAGCAGACATCTTTAGTTTTAGAATAAGAATATTATTCTAAAACTAAAAGGTGTGTTTACAATGAGAAGTAATATGATAAAAATGGGTATTGATCGTGCTCCACATCGGAGTCTTTTATATGCAACAGGTAAAGTCAAAACAAGTGATTTGGAAAAGCCATTTATTGGTGTTTGTAATTCTTATATCGATATTATTCCAGGTCATGTTCATTTACGTGAATTTGCCGATGTAGTAAAGGAAGCGATTATTGAAGCTGGGGGTATTCCTTTCGAATTTAATACAATTGGTGTTGATGACGGAATTGCCATGGGACATATCGGGATGCGCTACTCACTGCCAAGCCGTGAACTGATCGCAGATTCTGCTGAGACAGTCATCAATGCCCATTGGTTTGATGGTGTCTTTTACATTCCAAACTGTGACAAAATTACACCAGGTATGCTTATGGCTGCTGCACGTACAAACGTACCTTCTGTTTTTGTATCTGGTGGACCAATGGAAGCAGGGGTAAGCTCAACAGGGCAGCAAATTTCCTTAACTTCTGTTTTTGAAGGTGTTGGTGCTCATAAATCAGGACAGATGTCTGCGGAAGAGTTATTAGATATCGAAAATAATGCCTGTCCAACATGTGGTTCTTGTTCTGGTATGTTTACAGCAAATTCAATGAACTGTTTAATGGAAATGTTAGGTATGGCACTTCCTGGTAATGGTACAATCGTTGCAACAAGTGACAAACGTAAAGAATTAGTCCGTGAGGCCGCCAAACAATTGGTTCGCATGGTCAAAGAAGACGTGAAACCACGTGACATTATTACTAAAGAAGCGATTGATGATGCATTTGCACTTGATATGGCAATGGGTGGATCAACAAATACAGTCCTTCATACATTAGCAATCGCTCATGAAGCGGGAATTAAATATGATTTGGCTGACATTAATAAGGTGGCGGCTCGAGTACCTTATTTAGCAAAAATCATGCCTGCATCTGATATTTCGATGGATGATATTAATAAAGCTGGGGGTGTTGAGTCAATCATTAATGAATTGACAAAAATTCCTGATGCGATTCACCCTGAACGAATAACTGTTTCTGGAAAAACAATGGGTGAACTTGTAAAAGACCATCATATTACCAATCCAGAAGTAATTCGTACAAAAGACAATCCATATAGCCCTGTCGGTGGCTTGTCTGTTCTTTACGGAAATATTGCACCAGAAGGATCTGTCATTAAAGTGGGTGCAGTTGATCCATCTATTAAAACTTTCACAGGGGAAGCGATTGTGTTTGATTCACAGGATGAAGCACAAGAAGCGATCGATAATGGGACAGTACAA
>DATGUV010000081.1:0-12439 GCA_035301025.1 Bacillota bacterium
GTAGGTCCATTAATTCCATCGATTCGCGAACATTTAGATGTGAGTCATACGGTGGTAGGTTCCATTACGACCTTGCCGTTGATTGCTTTTGCTCTCATATCCCCGTTCGCACCGAAATTAGCGAATAAATTTGGGCTGGAGCGGATGATTTTTATTTCTATGCTTTTACTCGTGGCAGGAATTGGGCTACGCTCTGTGACAGGAATTGCACCACTATTTATTGGAACGGCGATTGTAGGAATTGCTATTTCTTTTGGGAATGTGCTCATTCCAGGCTTTATTAAAATGAGTTTTCCCTTTAGAATTGGGATAACAACTGGATTGTACGCAGTATGTATGAATATATTTGGAGCTCTTGCTTCAGGAATTAGTATTCCGCTGGCAAACATTGGTAGTTTTGGCTGGCAAGGAGCCCTTGCTGCATGGTCAATTCTAGCGGTGATAGCAGCTGTGTTATGGTTCCCTCACATTGAAAAAAAGAAGCATGTGGCGACTTTTGCTGAAGAAGGGGAACGAAAGAAAATAAATATGTGGAAATCCATGACCGCCTGGCAAGTAACGATTTTCATGGGATTACAATCGTTAATGTTTTACACAATTCTCACGTGGCTGCCGGAAATCTTACAAGTAAGTGGGTATCGGTTAGATGAAGCGGGATGGATGTTATCTTTAATGCAGTTTTCACTTATTCCAGTTACATTTATGATGCCAATTATAGCTGGTAAAATGAACAATCAAAAATGGCTAAGTGTCTTAACTGGACTGTTCTTCTTATTAGCTACGTTAGGTTTTTTAAGTGGACAAACTAGTTTAATCATTCTATCTGTAGTGTTGTTTGGAATTGCGTGTGGAAGTGGATTTAGTTTATCTATGATGTTCTTCACGTTACGGACAAAAGACGGATATGAAGCTTCAGAGTTGTCCGGAATGGCTCAATCTTTTGGATATTTACTGGCGGCTTGTGGCCCAGTTATTTTTGGTGGAATCCATGACCTTACTGGCGGATGGATAATTCCACTCATGTTCTTAAGTGGAATAGCTATGATGTTATTGTTTTTTGGTTTTCTAGCAGGAAGAGACATTGTTATTGAAGAGGAATGAGGAGGCGTGAAAAAATGTGCTTGTTTTGTGAAATTGTTCAAGGGGAGAAGCCTTGTTATAAAGTATATGAAAATGAACATGTGACGGCATTTTTAGACATTTTTCCAACAGCTGCAGGTCATACATTAGTCGTCCCGAAGACGCATATAGAGCGACTAGATCAGTTGAAGGATTCTCACGTGGCAACTGCACTCATGCAAGGATTAGTAGAGGTGCCAAAGAAACTTATGCAAGCAGGAATTTGTACGGATTTTACCGTTTTCTCTGATAACGGAAAACAAGCGGAACAAGATATTCATCATCTACATTTTCACGTGATTCCACGGGTGGAAGAGGAGAATTTTCATATCGCATCACCGGTTCATTCTAAGAGCTCTACTCAAGAAGCGTTAGCTGGGGTTTGGAAAAAGCTTCAGTAAGATACAAGCATGTTTTAGAAAAAAGCGTGCATCCTATCTATGAAAAGGAGATGTTATGTATGGGAGAAGAGTTATTTGGTTGGAAGATGTCACATACGTACGCGACACTGCCTAATAATTTTTTTACACAAACAGATCCAACACCAGTCAGTCAACCATCCCTTGTATTATTGAATACGAAATTAGCGCGTAGGCTTGATTTGAATGCAGCTAGATTGCAGGAAAAAGAGGGAGTCGAGATACTGGCCGGAAATCGTGTGCTTGATTCTTTTTATCCGATTGCTCAAGCATATGCAGGACATCAATTCGGTCATTTTACAATGCTTGGTGATGGCCGAGCGATTTTACTTGGCGAGCATGAGAATGAAACTGGGGACATCGTTGATATTCAATTAAAAGGAGCGGGGAAAACGCCTTACTCTCGTGGTGGTGACGGTCGAGCTGGGCTTGGGCCCATGTTACGGGAATATATTATGAGTGAAGGAATGCATGGATTAGGGATTCCGACATCCCGTTCCTTAGCAGTCGTTGAAACTGGGGACCAAATCATTCGAGAGGAAATGTTAGATTCAGCAGTGTTAACAAGGGTGTCTGCAAGCCATTCACGGGTAGGAACTTTTCAATTTGCTCAAGCCTTTGGATCCATTGAAGATGTTCGCGCACTGGCGGATTACGCCATTTTGCGCCATGATCCAGATCTTGTAGATGAGGGAGATAAATATATTTCTTTTTTAAAAAGAGTGATTGACCGGCAAGCTAACCTAATTGCCAAATGGCAGTTGGTTGGATTCATTCATGGAGTCATGAATACAGATAATATGACGATTAGCGGAGAGACGATTGATTACGGTCCGTGTGCCTTTATGAATACTTTCGAATCAGCTACTGTGTTTAGTTCCATCGACCTTGACGGAAGATACGCTTTCCAGCAGCAACCAAATATAGGTGGTTGGAACATCGCTCGATTTGCCGAAGCTCTGATTCCCCTTATAGATGAGGATGAAGAGAAGGCGGTGGAGCTTGCCCAAGAAACGATAAGCGCGTACGGTCCAACGTATTATAAATATTGGCTGAGGGGTATGCGGGAAAAAGTAGGATTTTCCGTGGAAAAAGAAGAGGACAGTCAATTGATTGAAGCGTTGTTAGACATTATGAAACGTGAAAAGATGGATTATACGACTACTTTTATTGATCTAACATTAGAGCTTGATGGTAAAGAATGTACAGCAACATCTGAAGTCTTTCGTTCATGGAGACAGCGCTGGAAGAAGCGACTTGAAGAGGAAGAAAGATCGACGGAAGACATCTATCAACAGATGAAACGGGTGAATCCGGCGATCATTCCGCGAAATGATTTTGTGGAAGAGGCGTTAGAAGCGGCTGTGGAAAGAAGGGATTTTGCTTCTGTTCAACAGCTCATTACATTACTCGAAAATCCATTTGCTTATAGCGATGAACAGAAAGAAATGATGCAAAAAGAAATCCCTAAAGGACCTTTCCGAACATTTTGCGGAACATAGCATCTATTACACGATCATCGTTTCTTTTTTAGTTGGGTTTCGTCTGTTTCGGTCGCATTGGAGCGTCCATCGTGCCCGTAACGATCGAATGTTGTTCGCTCCGGTCGCGTTGGAGCGTCCATCGTTCCCGTAACGGTCGAATTTCGTTCGCTCCGGTCGCGTTGGAGCGTCCATCGTACCCGTATCGATCGAATTTTGTTCGATCCGGTCACGTTGGAGCGTCCATCGTGCCCGTGTCGGTCGAATTTTGTTCGCTCCGGTCACATTGGATCGTCCATCGTTCCCGTCCCGGTCGAGTTTCGTCCTCCTCGGTCACAATGGAGCGTTCATCGTTCCCGTAACGGTCGAGTTTCGTCCTCCCCGGTCACATTGGAGCGTTCATCGCTCATCACACTCAAGAGATACCAATGTCCATCACATATGTAGTATCGCCATCTACACATTTGATGGACATTGTATTATTCATTTTTGCTAGAAAGTCCTTTTTGTTCCTTCCTATTTTCTTCGACTTAAAATAGCCATAGCTAAAAATCCAATACCGATACCAATAATGACACCTGCACCAGCATTATCAAAAATCATTCCAATTCCTAAACCTAGCATGATACAGCCAACAAATGCAATTCCGCCACTCTCATAATTCATCCATGGGACCCCCTTTTTCGTTACTCTAATCCTACTATAATCGTATATTCTTGCAAATAGACAGGAAGGGAATGTATAGATAAGTAGTTTCCTATCCCTAAAATGAGCTATAATTTTACCATTTCCCGTAAAAAATGAATTTATAAATCACGTCTGACTACACGTAAAGTATTCGGTCGTTACGTCTTGCTTTCATCAAAAAACTAGTTTTATTGAAGAAATCCCAGCAATTTTTGAAGAACTATTTGCAGGGATTGAAGAACCATTTGCGTCATCTGAGGCATCGAGTAGTGTAACAGAAGAAATACTGAAAGTCCCAATAACCTGGTTTACAGTGCTAATGAAAGAAAGGAAGTTGTTGATGAATGTAAGTTATAAGAATAAAAGCTAGAATTCGTATATACTAAGATTCTAGGTTTTATTTTTATATGCATCGTACAAAGGGGCGATATGAAGATGGAGAGTACACAAGATTTTCTAGAGGAATTCATTTGTAAGTCCGGTGAGACGGTTCAACAATTAACACCTAATGAATGGGAAATTCAGCGGTGGACGACGCGAACATTTAAACGATTAGGTAACGTGTTAGCGGCTGAAAATTTCGATAGTAATCCTGTTGAAGACGTCATTTCTTTGCGCTTAAGTCCTCGGTCAAAACGAACCTCTCTTTCTTTGCCGCCCCATTCATTAGAAGAAGCATTACATAAAGGTTGGCTCATTCAAGAAGTCCGATATAAAAGTGATGGCAGAACTCCCGCCTCCATTGTGTATCGAATGGGACCAGGATTGTACCTCTACGAACAGCGTCTGCAAGAAAAAGAAGCAAAGAATATGCGGGAATTGAAAGAAACTCTGCAGGAAGAAATGGACGAATCAGCAACCATATTTCCTCAGCCATTTTTAACAGGCCTTCGTCGGTTTGTAGAGATGGAAAGGGATGAAGAAGATTGGGGAAAAGATCGGTACAGAACATTTCACCATTTCCTAATTGCTTTTTTACGGCTGAAACGAGAGAAACCCCGCGTGGAATATAAAGAAATTGGAGCAACCTATTACAGAAAAATTGGTGGATCAAAAGCATTTGACGGATATAAAGAACATTTTATCCAGCGACTGGAAAAATGGTTGGAAGCACCTATTCACGAACTTGGTATTATTAGTCAAGGAACCATTGTGCCCATTTATTTCTCTGGGAAACTTAGTGGAAAACTCTCCTCATATGACGTAGGTGCTGTACATGCAACAACTGATCTTGCTATTGCGGATGAGCATTATGAAACCGATGCAGAAGTTTTATGGCTCGTTGAAAACCGGGGGGTACTTACACGGATGGCACGTGAAATATCCTTTATTAAACATACTAAGTCATTCATCCTCGGTGTAGACGGGCAAGTGAGAGGTGCTCATCGGAAATTGATTCAACAGTTAATCACCTCACCAACCGTTCAGCGCGTAATGATTTGGACAGATGTGGACAAAGCTGGATATGTGATTACTAGAAACTTAGTAGAAGGAGTGCAAGATGTTCCTTACCGAATCGTTGGAAATGACGGGAAGATATTTTCTAGTTATGATGATTACATAGAATGGGCTACAGATCGACAACATGCAGAGCAAGAAATGACGCTTGGAGGTGTATCTGAATGGATGAAGTGGATAAACAAGTAGTCTCCGTATTTAAAAGTGATCAACATGCGCCAGAGATGCAACGGGCTATGCGTGACGTTATTTCCCTTGCAGGTGTCATGAAAGATTTATCAACAGAGGCTGTATTTTCATCTCCGTTAGAAATGTTACGTTTTTTGCGAATCATTGAACTCATACACGAAGAATCCTTTGGACTAGCAGAACCGATTGATCATGCAGAAACCTTATATTATCGGTATTTGCGCAGGTATTCAGATCAAGATCCACCGACTAAATCCCGAGTGGAACAAATTGTAAATGTGTTAGCAAGAAATAACTGGGTGAGTAAACAGACGAGGCAAATCAAAATGATGAGTGTTGGGAAACGAATGATGGATGCATTAACTCGTTTAGCCAATGATTCCTTAGCCTATTATTTAGAAGATGATATTGGAAGGTCTCTTTTTCAGGCGCGAAGAGATGCGGAAATTAGTGAAGCATATGATGACAAGGGAGTTTCTGGAGGAAACCGGATAGCTAGTATGATTAGGAACGTTGAAGAGGCAATCGAACAATTGAAAAATCGGGAACTCGAGTTATTGGCGGATAGGCATGCACTTCCTCAACTAGAATTAATCAATACATTAATGGAGGATTTAGGAGAAAAACTTGAAGACCGTCTGAAACAATTTGAAACGATTGAAGATAGTCTTGTTCTAGGACATTTAATGCAAAAAGGAACAGGAGCATTAGCAGAAGGAACAAGTCTTTCCATTGGTATGATCAATAAATATTTACAATTTATGAACGTGCAACAAACGCCTTTGAAAACAGACATATCACCTGAGAAGGTGCGAACTTTTATTACGAAAATGTTCAATCCACCGGCAGAATCCGAAATCCCTAATGCACACCAGCTATTTAGTTTTATGGAACAGGGACAATACGAAGGGGAGCAATTAGACGGTATTTGGATGCCTATTAAATATGCAAGTCCACTTTCATATGCGGATATTGATAAAGGAATTACATATCTTGAAAACTATGAACCTACAATAGCCCCTATGGACGAGGATACATCCGAAATCGTATTTGAAGAAGAACATTTTTCCTCTGAATCGATTGATGAATTAATGGATGAGGCCAGTTGGCTGATCACAAAAGAAAGCATTGAAACGGAAAAGATTGAAGCATATTTAGATGAAAAGATAGAAGCAGATATGGAAGAAGTGATTGTGGAAACCGGTTCAGTAACGTGGAGTAACGCCATCCGTAGATTATTAGGAATCTCTGCCCTTGAATCTAGTAAAAAGGTACAGGTGCAGCCGAATAAACAAGCAAAAACATATGAAAAAGAATGGGAGTGGATCAACGATGACGACAGACAATCAACCGTCCGAAAACGAACATCATCAGACAGAAGCATTAAATAGCTTGCAATCATTACGAACAGTTCTATCCACACGTGAAGAACAAGCATTCATGTCGATTTTGTTTTCATCCAGTGCGACCATTCGGGCAAATAACTTCGGTTTACCAAAAAAAGAAGTGGAGAAATTGTTAGGAAGTTCCAATGAAGAGGATTATTTTCACTCTTTTATCGACCGGGTAAACCAAGCGGTTGGTAGGTATTATCGACTTATTTATGATGAAAATCGTGATCAGGTCGTCGTTCTTCTGCGTGTTCCAGCAAATGCTGCTCGCCATACATTATCTGAAGAAGCACTTGCCGTATTATTATTTGTCTTTTATCAACAGGAAGTATTAGGACATGAATACACATTGTTATCACAACTGTTAGAAGCCTTTGGTCATGAACAATTAAAGGGAGCAAGACGTATTCAAATTGCACTCGATACATTGCGGAAAATTGGAGCAGTAGAAAACCATCAATTATCTGACCGGGAAGATGCATATAAACTATCAGCCATTGGTGTACACATGTTTTCTGATTCATTTTTACATCGAATGGTTGAATTTAGTCATTCGAACCAGTTGTCAAAAGAAGATGTTATGAAGTTCTTCAATCGATACAATTTATATCAACGGGAGGGAATGGAATGATTCCTTGGCGTTTACAGTTTTCTGGAATTCGCGACTACGATCCAACAGAAATGAACTTGGACACACAAGATGAACACGTTCTCATTACAGGTCCAAATGGTTCTGGTAAATCAACGATTACATTTTGTATGGGGGCCGTGTTACGCTCCAGTAAGGTAGATATTAGTGGGCTAAAATCACAAAACTTGCCTGAAGATGAGACATGGCGTGCATCAATCCGTTTTTTGTTTAAAAACGATGGTCCGGCTCAAATTGATGGACCTTTATATATTGAGTTTCGCCTCGTATGTGAGCAGCATCCAAACCAACAAGTGAAAATCCATTATGAAATTCATGATGGGGATGAGCTTGATGCGTTAGAACTCAGACAAATATACAGATCTGGTGACGTGAATCAAAATAACTTTACGGCGTATGAACGAGCATTAGAATATAAATATAAAATTCAACCAGATTTGTACTATTTAATTTGGTATCAACAAGAAGTAAACCAGTTTGCTGTAATGGCTCCTGAAGAAAGGTTCCGTATTTTTAGTGAAATGCACGGAATTACGAAAATCCAAAAAGATTGGGAGATGAGTTTAGAAGGGGTAAGTGACGCAAGGCATGCCTATCAATCTGCATCTTCCCAACAAAAAATGCATGAATTTGATCTAGGGATTGCCCGCAATAAAAAAGAGCAATATGAAAGCAATCAACGACGGTTAAATGATAGTGGATTTCGTTATGCCCACTCTACAAACGAGTTATATAGAAAAGCACATAAACGAGTGAATGAATTGAATCGATTGATGGAAGATCGTACGTTGGAACTAGAGGATTTACGTAATGATTTACATGATCAACAAGCTCGATTACAAGATGGGCACCATGAACATACAACCCTGCAAAAACAGCACAATCTACAGCAGACAAATATAACAGAGCACACAGAGAAATTAGCGGAAAAAGAAAAAGAATCCTCACATATGAAAGTGCACGTAAAAGAATTAGCAGAAGAGCTGAGTGAATTAACGAAAGCTTATCAACAACTGTCGTATTCTGAAACAGAAACGAAGGAAAGACTGGAAAAAGCACAACAAAAATTGAAACACTTTCGTGAAAAGGAACATCAAAAACAAGAAAAAGTATTTAACATAACCCAGCAGATTGAAGATAATCGTCAGGAACAATCCCACGTGCAAGCGGCAATTGATCAGTGGAATGAACAGAGTAAAGATGTGTATGCATTACTAAAACGCTATGAATCTAGCCATCAATTAAAGCAACGGGTGGAACAACAGCAATCCATAACGGCTCGTTTGCAAAAACAATTCAATGATACATCTGAGGAATTGCAGCAGTATAAAGATGAACATGACATGCTGAAGCGGAACCAAATTGAATCTCCTAGACAAAAACAAGCCATTCAAGGGTTGCAAAAACAAGGAGTGAAAGCATATCCATTACGCCATTTTGTTCGTTTGCAAGATGGGGTTACTACTCAAAATGAATCCTTGTTTGATGGGATAAAATATACTATATTTTATGACGCATCATCATGCAAACCAGTAAATGATGTATACCATGTATCTTTAAAAGGCCTCATACCTGAACGCTTATTAACCGAACTGCCTACATTAGGTCTACAAATGCGTGAGGGACTTTCAGAGCTTGAAGAAAACCAAGCTGCTCGTGTACTGTGGTGGATTGATCAGTTTTTTAAAGAGGAATTTCCTAAGATTAAAAACAATGTTCTACTTGATAAACAAGGAATTCGGGGTGCTCAAGAAGAAAATACGTATATTTTAAGTAAGAAAGCACTGGAACAACAAAAAGTAACCGTAGAAAAAAAGATTCATCGCCTCTCAAAAGAGATAAAAAGAATACAAGATACATTCGCTGATGAAAATGAAAAGTTGCAAATTTGGAATTCGGATATTCGAAAGGTGGAAGAAGCGGAAGCGTTTTTAACGAGAAAAGGAGATCAAGATTACCGCTTGAATCACTTATCTACGTTGAAAAAGGACTTTGAAGATCTACAAGAAAGAAAAAATCTGTTGGAGCAAGATGTGAAAAAGTATTGGGGAAAAGGATACCATATGAAAGAGCACGTCAAGCTAAGGGAACATGACTTATCTATTTATAAACAATTTGGGGAGCAGTCAAAGAAAATAAACCGTCTACAACAATTAGAGTCAAACATAAAACGTATAATTAAAGAAATGGAAGAATCTCAAGACATTATTGATCATACCCACTCTGAGTTGAATCGATTAGAGAACGAGATGCGTACCTCTATTCGCAGACAACAAAGTATAGAAGACGACTTGGAACAAATACATCGGTCGATCAATCATGTGAATAAACAACTGAATGAGCATGAAGAGGAACGGGTAGCAACTGTACAACATGTTAAAGAGTATGAGCAAGAATTAGAGGAATTAAAGCGATTGATTCCCGAACTTGTTGAGAAGGCAGTAGATCAAAAGGGCGAAGAGGATTCAAAAATTGCCTTACAACACATTCAAAATCAAGCTAAGGTTGAATTTGATCATGCAAGGCGTGAAGAAGGAATTGATCCCTATGCAGTGGAGAATTATGAAACCCTTAAAGAGGAAGTGGAACGTAAAAAAGAAGAACTTATTTCAGCTAAAAACTTATTAGAAGAGAATGAAGAACGGGCGGAACAAAATGAACAACGGCTAGAAAATGCCATAGCTATGCAAGTCCAAAAAATTCATCTCTTATTTGAACAATACATGGGAGAGTTTCAATTTGAAGGTCGCGTCATGTATGAAAAGACGTTCAATAAGAAAGATCGTCCCATATTCAAATTATATATTCAAGTACGAAAAGAAGGGCATCGCGGAAAATTTGAGGATGTTAGTTTGAAAGCTAGGGGTGGTCGTGTTGGTAAAGGAGTTTCTGGTGGGGAAGAATCCTTAAGTTCTTTGTTATTTGCCTTATCTCTCTTACAAAACCTAGAAAACAACTCCAGCTTTATTGTTATGGATGAATTCGATAGTGCATTAGACGAAATGCGTAAAACAAAAGTCTTTGAATTGTATGCCGACAAATTGCAGAGGAAATTAATCATTATCTCACCTAAAGGTCACGAAAATGACTACTATGATCGATTTTCAAAAGCATTTGTCGTCTCTCATGACTCTACACAACTGAAAAGTACGGTGAAAGGATTACGCATGAAGAAGTCGTCATACTCCTAAAGAACCCCCTACATGAAGAGGTATTCGCTCATGTAGGGGGGTTCTTTCGTGCATGTAATTTCTAGTAAATGGTTAACAATCGGATTGTTTCTTCACTTTATTGTGCAGAGAATCCGCCATCAATTGTTAATTCTGCACCTGTAATGTAAGAAGACTCATCAGATGCGAGGAAAAGAACTGCATTGGCAATATCTTCAGGCTGTCCTAAACGCTCAAGGGGTGTTGCACGAACAAGTTGCTCCAGTAATTCTTTTGACGCGCTTAAATTTTGTGTCATCGGAGTTTCAATGATTCCTGGGAATAGTGTATTTACCCGTACTCCTTGACGACCAAATGTTGTCGCTGCTGCTTTAGAAAGGGCACGGACAGCTCCTTTTGATGCAGAGTAATGGTTAAACCCTTGTCCAATTTGGGCCGTATATGAAGAAATATTTACAATAGAGCCTTTTCCTTCTTTTGCCATAATTGGTGCTACGTGTTTAATGCCAGCAAATGGACCGAATCCATTAATGGCAAGCATTTTTTGCCAGTCTTCAATGGTAATGTCATGGTAAGGTTTTTCTGAAGAAATTCCTGCGTTATTTACTAAAATATCAATTTTACCAAACTTCTCAAGAACTCCTTTTGTAAGAGATTCCCAGTTTTCATCGGAGGATACGTCTAAAATCATGCCGTGCACATGTTCATTTTTACTTGTTTCTTGAAGAGCTTCTTCGTTAATATCTGCGGCAATAACGGTAGCCCCTTCCCGTGTAAATACATCTACAATGCCTGCTCCAATTCCAGATGCTGCCCCAGTGACAATCGCTACTTGATTTGCTAATCTACCCATGCTCATCTCTCCTTATGTTGTGGTATATATCTAGATGGATTCTAACGGTTTCATATGAATCGTTAGATGTGAAGGAATTAACTGCTTAAAGCATACCGGTGATAGGAAAAAAGAGCAACGGTTATGATTTTTTTAAGAACACAATCAATGATAGAGATGGACTGTCAAGATTGTTGAAAAAAAGAATATCCCTTATGATAAAAGGGATTCATCTGTAGTGTACGAAAGTTTTTTGAAGAGAAGAGGGACATACATGGCTCACATTATGATTGTAGAAGATGACGTGAAAATTTCCGAACACCTTCGTTCATATATTGCAAAATATGGATACGATGTAGTTGTCGTTGAAGATTTTGAACGGGTGTTAGAAACATTTCACCAAGAACAACCAGATCTTGTTTTACTTGATATCAATTTACCATACTTTGATGGGTTCTATTGGTGCAGGCAAATCCGGAAAGATTCGATTTGTCCGGTTATTTTTATTTCAGCTCGAACGGGGGAAATGGATCAAGTTATGGCGATTGAAAATGGCGGGGATGATTATATTACGAAGCCTTTTCACCCAGATATTGTCATGGCAAAAATTCGCAGTCAACTCAGACGGGCATACGGTGAATATGCTCACAAGCAACAAGAGAGGATTGTGGAAGTAGATGCATTGCAGTTGTATCCAGAGCGTTTAGAACTTCATTTTAAAGGACGACATACATTGCTTACAAAAAACGAAGCACATATTATTGAATTCTTGATGACGCGTTATCCTCGGGTAGCTGGTAGAGATGATTTGCTTGAGAAACTGTGGGATGACCAAACATATGTAGATGAAAATACATTGAACGTAAATATTACCAGGGTGCGAAAAAAATTTGTAGAACTGGAAATCATAGACGCCATTGAAACCATTCGAGGAGCAGGATATCGATTACATGCTACGTGGAAATGAGGGAGAACGATGAAAATCTTTTTAAAAGAACATGTATTGCTCGTAGGTATGCAATGTATCCAGTGGGCATGTATCGG
>DATGUV010000082.1:0-3561 GCA_035301025.1 Bacillota bacterium
AGAACAAATGATGATATTGATATCGTTATTGAAGGAGATGGAGTAGATTTTGCTAAACAATTAACATCTACTTATGGTGGAGATGTAGTTGTACACGAAAGCTTTGGCACAGCCACATGGACAACGACTTCTGGGATGGAAGTTGATGTTACAACATCACGTCTTGAATTTTACGAACGTCCTGCTGCCTTACCAGATGTAGAAACATCCACATTACAAGAAGACTTGTATCGGCGTGATTTCACGATTAATGCAATGGCACTATCTTTGCATCCGGACAGTTTTGGAGAATTGATTGATCCTTTTAGAGGGCAGAAGGATTTACAAGAGAAACAGATTACAATTTTACACAACTTAAGTTTTGTCGAAGATCCAACTAGAATTTTGCGAGGGGTTCGATTTGAAACAAGGTTTGGCTTTACAATGGATACACAAACAGAAAATTTAGCACTTGAATCCATGGAACGTATGAAAGACGTATCAAAACATCGGATTATCGAAGAGATGAAACGTATTTTTAGTGAACCTCATCCATCATGTAGCATGAAGCGGTTGTATGCTCTACAATTTTGGCAACAATTTGGGGTACATACAAGCACCAAGGAGGAAAGCAGCACACATCTGAAGACGTTACACGAGTTGCATGAGCAGGAGGAAATGAGCGATTGGTTCAGTTATTTCGTCATTCCTTTTTTCCATGAAGGAAATCTAGAAGCAGCTCATTCCTTTGCACTTATAAAACGACATGCAAAATATGTACACGAGCTTGTGCATATTAGGCAACTACATGACCTAGAGGAGAAGCAATCCTTAGGAGAGCTACATCGTACATACAAAGATTTCTCTACTCAAGCATTGTTGTTTTTTGCTGCTTTAGGGAAGAAAGGTTCTTCTCAAATCCTTCAGTATGTACATCGTAGACATAACTTGCCAAACTATTTATCTGGTCAAGATTTACTTGCCCATGGGTTAACACCAAGTGCGTTGTTCTCAGAAATTCTATTAGATGTAGACGTCGCCATATTAAATGGGGAAATAACCTCAACGAAAGAAGCGGAACATTGGTTAGCGGAACGTTTACGTACAGAATAACAAAATGTATAGCGTAGCAACTTAAGGTGGTTCATTCATGCGTAATGCATGAAATGTGAAAGATGCCACCTAGAAATTGTATATTGGGAAGTGATCATTGCTTCTCTGATGATCATTTATTCTATTTTTAAGGAGTTTCCGGAGCAATTGGTGCAGATTTGATAAAGGATGAACCTATGCTAAATGTCACATATGGATATCGTCAATAGACGCCCTATAAAAAAGTTCACCAAGACAAAAATACCTAATGAGGTTTTCCTTGAGCGTTATCTATAATTGTGGTAGCGTTATAAAGCAAAAGAACCCTACACAGCAAACCATGAACATACAACATTAGAAGGTGGGATATTTTTGAAAAACAAGCAAGAACATGTAAAGAAGAAACGACATTTTGTCATGCCAGACGCGTTCGTTATTATATTTGGGATTGTCGTACTAGCTGCGCTTTCCACATATATTTTACCAGCGGGTACGTTTGACAGGGAAACAGTGGATGATGTGACGAGAGTAATCCCTGATAGTTACACAACCATTGAATCGAATCCTACAAGTTTGATGGACTTATTTAAGTCCATCCAGCTTGGAATGATTGAAGCGGCAAATATTATCTTTCTTATTTTTGTAATTGGTGGGATCGTTCAAGTAATCAACTCGACAGGTGCCATTGATGCAGGAATAAATACACTTATAGATAAAACTAAAGGAAGATATATGTTATTAATCGCAACGGTCAGTGGAATGTTTGGTATCTTAGCATCCTTAGGAATTGCAGCAAATGCTGTAATCGCATTTATTCCAATTGGAATTGCTTTAGCACGATCGTTAAAGCTTGATGCAATTGTTGGGATTGCCACCGTTTATTTAGGGTATTATTCAGGAATGATAGCAGGAATATTTGATCCGACAATTCTTGGATTAGCACAATCTATTGCGGAATTACCACTGTTCTCCGGAATTGTATTACGAATATTTATCTTTATCGCATTGATTACGATAACCATTTTATACATTAATCGTTATGCGAAGAAAATTAAAAACAATCCGGAAAAATCAATTATGGGTAACAAGCCATTTGGTACTCTAGAAACTGGTACTGATGAAATCGATATTCATACGAAGACAGAGTTTAGTGGAACACAGAAAATTGTATTGCTTACATTTATAACTTTTATTGGGATCTTTATATATGGAGCATTTACAATTGGTTGGGGCATCAACGAACTTGTAGGGCTTTTCCTCATGATGGGAATTGTCATTGCTATTATTGCACGGATTAGTCCGAATAAGTTCGTAAGTACATTTATCGATGGGGCAAAATCTATTACGTATGGTGCATTAGTTGTTGGACTTGCTCGGGCAGTAGTCGTTATTTTAGAAGATGGAGTAGTGCTTGATACCATCGTTCAAGCAACAATGGTTCCATTAGGAAATACATCTTTATTTATTGGAGCTCAATTGTTATTTTTCTTTAATATGGCGTTCAACTTAATCGTAACGTCTGGAACAGGACAAGCAGCTATCATTATGCCGCTTATGGTTCCTATTACGGATCTACTCGAAATGACGAGACAAACGGGCGTACTTATTGTTATGCTTGGAGACGGATTTACGAATATCATTACACCAACATCAGGAGTACTTATGGCAGTATTGGCGGTTGGTGGAGTGTCGTGGACAAAATGGATTCGATTCGCGTTTCCTTTATTGTTACTCTGGATTGTTGTTGGAATGATCGCGATTGGATATGCAACGATTACAGGGTATGGACCGTTTTAACATTTTATTTCCATGAAAAGAGTCCAAAAGTTATCTATAAGTGATAACTTTTGGACTCTTTTTTTAAACTTCTATTTCTGATAACCATGTAGGGATAATTTTCATGTCTTCATCGGAAATCGTTTCTACAGGTGGCATTTTGCCTGTTGCATTATGAATGATGTCCTCAATTACATCAGAAGACATTCCTTCCCCAATGGTAGTTTTTCAGAACCCGCTCCATGACACATTATGCAGTTGTTATTGAAAATAACTTTAGCCTCAACAATATCTCTAGATACATTTGATTCTTCAGAAGGTGATTCATCTTCCTTATTTCCATTTGCATCTTCTTCATCGTTTCCTTTGCATACTGCAAACAAAGGCAATGCAAGGGACAACATAAGTAGTACAAGCCATTTTTTATTCATATGTATCATCTCTTATTTGGTTAGTGACACACACCAATTGTGGCGTTATTTAAGGGTAACACACTTTATAAAACCTCACTGGCTCTAGAAGAGTAAATATTTTAATACAATAGAATGCTTGAATGACGGATTTCATTCTCTCATGAATTTCTAATCCTCTTCACAGATATATCTCATTTCCAGCATTTAACATGAAGTCAACAGATGAGGAGGCGGATCGAACATGGCAATAGAAATTTTTAGAAGAAGAGAACAAAAATATTTAATTACAACAGAGCAATAT
>DATGUV010000083.1:0-12822 GCA_035301025.1 Bacillota bacterium
GTACCACCCTTGTTTTTATCCATGTCTATACATGAATAAACACTTCATTTAATAACGGGATTAACCGCGCACACTTGTAGCTTCTACAATCAAGCATCAATGGCGAACTCGTAAGGTAGGTTCTCTCATATGTCTTTAGAAGTTTTCACCAACCACTTCCTCTCTAGAAAAGACAAACATAAGATACTAGTCTTCTTCATCATTTCACTATATATTCGTTAATATATATGTAGAAAAGAGAATTGTCAAGAATGTTGAACGATTTGTATAAGCCTATCTCTCCTTAATGTCAGTTGCATCCTACATGTTATCGTTGTAGTATATGATTACTATTCCACTAGGAGGATACACATTGTTAACAGACTATCACGTACATATGGCTGAAACAGGATCGTTTACCATTGACTATCTCAAGGAATATATTGCCGTAGCTCAAGCAAATGGCATTGAGGAACTCGGCATTTCTGAACATGCGTACTTTTTTTATGAAACGAAAAATATCTTATCCAACCCTTGGGTAGACGGGAGGCGTCATTTACATTTTGCAGATTATGCACAGTTTTTCAAAGACGCAAATGCTGCAGGGCTACGTGTTAAAATGGGGATTGAAATGGACTATACACCCGGTAAAGAACGAGAAATGGAAGCTTTTATCCAACAACATCCTTTTGATTATGTCATAGGGTCGGTCCATTGGATTGATGACTGGGGAATTGATTTAGATCTATATAAAGAAGAATACGAAAAAAGAGATATGAAAGAGGTTTACAGCCAGTATTTTGATCAAATCATTACACTTGCAGAATCAAAGCTATTTGACTTCGTTGGTCATATTGATCTAATCAAAATATTTGGATATGCTCCAAGCGATCAAGATTTTATCGACCTGCAATACGACCGAGTTGTGCAAGCTTTAGCTGCTTCAGGAACATGTATCGAAATAAGTACAGCAGGGCTTCGTAAACCTGTTGGTGAAATGTATCCGACTCCACGGTTGTTGCAAAAATGTTTTGATGCGGGTGTTGGAATTGTCCTTTGCTCTGATGCGCATATGCCAAAACATGTAGGATTTGCTTATGATCAGGCATTTGATTTAGCACGTTCGGTCGGATATACACAGATTCAAACATTTACCAAGAGGAAAAAGATTTCTCATCCTATTTAATGAATTTCATAATACGTATTTTGTGCCACCTCATTACAACATGTAGTTCCGTTGATACGTTCGAAACTACACGTTGTATTCAAATAGCTAATTTGGGGGTATTTATGAAATTGATTCTATTGGTAAAAAATAGAAATATACAGCACAATCGCCATTATACTTTTATCTAATGGCGATTGCTTTTAAAACGTTATAGTTCAATAGGTGTAATGTTATAAATATGTTTAAATTCCTTCGCTTTTTCTAAGACCCCTTTATGCAGTTCATGATCGATGGTGAGCATCATAATAGCGTCCCCACCAATTTTTGTTCGTCCCACATGCATGGAAGCAATATTAATTCCTTCACGAGCAAAGAGCGTTCCTACTTTACCAATGGCTCCTGGTTGATCTTTATGATGAACCATTACTACATGTCCTTCTGGAACAACGTCCACCGGATATCCGTCTATATTTACAATCCTCGCTCCAAGACCATTGAGCAACGTTCCGGTAGCGGTTCGCTTGCCATTGCTCGTTTTAATTTCAAGTGTAATCGCGTTGGTAAAACCTTTCGCACTACTCGTTTTATGTTCGTGAATCGCTATTCCCTTTTTCTCAGCGACATACGCAGCATTCACATCATTCACCCGTGAGCCTAAATGTGGGCGTAAGTATCCTTTTATAGTGTTCCGCGTTAAGGGAGCGACATCGATATTTGCCACTTCTCCTGCATACCGAATATGCATTTCTTCTACCGGGTCATCTTGAATCTTAGCTAGAAATTCACCGAGTTTTTCAGATAACGTCAAATAAGGTGCAACTTCCTTCATCGACTCCTCTGGGACAGATGGAATATTCACCGGATTTCGCGCAAGTTTCCCAGATAAAATCCGAACAACATCTTCACTTACATCAATTGCCACATTTTCTTGCGCCTCTACTGTACTAGCACCTAAATGCGGCGTTGCGATGACGTTTGGCAAGGATAGTAATGGGCTCCCTATAGCTGGCTCATCTACGAAGACATCAATCGCTGCACCTGCTATTTCATTTGCTTGTAAAGCATCATATAACGACTCCTCATTAATAATTCCACCACGAGCACAATTGATGATATAAGCAGTATCTTTCATCTCACTAAATACTTCTTTGTTAATAATATTGCGCGTTTCCTTCATGAGAGGAGTATGAACGGTTAAAAAATCAGCTTGCTGAACGACCTCTGAAAATTCCCCTTTTTGAATGCCCATCGCCTCAGCCTGTTTTTCGGTTAAAAATGGATCATAGGCAATTACATGCATTCGTTGACCTTTTGCTCGGTACGCCACTTCTCCACCGATTCTACCTAGTCCAATGATTCCTAAAGTTTTACTTTTTACCTCTACTCCAATGTACGAACCACGATCCCATACATCATTTTTAAGGGAATGAAATGCTTGGGGAATATTTCTTGCCAGAGACATCATCATAGCCATTGTATGTTCAGCCGCCGCATTTATATTTCCACTCGGTGCATTCACTACAACGACTCCGTGCTCCGTTGCAGCATCAATATCAATATTATCGACTCCAACACCTGCACGACCAATCACCTGTAATTTCTTCCCTTTTTCAATCAATTCCTTCGTAACTTGTGTCTGACTACGAACGAGTAATGCATCATAATTTTCTATAATCTCCATAAGCTCATTCACACATAAATCAGTTTTTATATCCACTTTTATATCTTCATTTGCTTGTAAAGGTTCAATCCCCTCTGTACTCAAAGGGTCTGCAATTAATACACGATATGTCATTATATGTTAAGCTCCTGTCGTAAAAATACACTTTGGGCTGCGGCAACACCACTGCCTTTTGGATTTGATTTCCCTAATGCTTCTAGACCAATCTCAAGTATACTTACAACTTGCAAAGTATCTGCTGGGGTACAAAAACCCATATGCCCAATACGAATGAGTTTACCAGCCATATGCTGTTGACCCCCTGCAAGTTGTAATCCGAAATTTTTATGCGTAAACGCGCGTAATTCATCTGCGTCCACGTCACGAGGCTGGATGGTCGTTACTGTATACGCACCAAATTCCTCTTCTGAAAACAATGGTAGATTGAGTGCTTCTGCAGCTGAGCGCGTCATATTTCTTAGTAATTCATGTCGTCTATATACTTCATTGACTCCTTCTTTGTCAATTAATGCAAGGGAAGCATCTAACGCATATAATAAAGAAATAGCTGCGGTAAATGGCGTATAATTATTTTGGATTGCTTTTCTGTATGCTAAAAAGTCAAAATAAAATCGTGGGGTATCATTATTTTCGATTGTTTCCCAAGCACGTTCGCTTACAGCTACACAAGCCAAACCTGCAGGAGCCATTAATGCTTTTTGTGAGCCAGATACGTATATATCCACTCCCCAATCGTCCATATATGTAGGTGTTCCGCCAACTGAAGAAACACCATCAACAATGATGAGTGCATCTGTTTGTTCACGTATTGTTTTAGAAAGGGATTCTACTGGATTTAATACACCTGTTGAAGTTTCACAGTGGGTCATAAAAACAGCCTTAATATGCGGATACGTTTTTAGTGCCTGAACAACATCCTCAGGGTGAACTGCCTCCCCCCATGTAACATCAACAGTTCGGACAATCATACCAAACTCTCTACAAATTTTTGCAAAACGATCACCAAAAGATCCTGTTACAAGAACAAGAACTTCATCTCCTGCAGACACCGTATTGACCACAGACGCTTCAAGGGCTGACGTTCCTGTCCCTGCTATTAAAAGTACATCTTCATTCGTTCCAAACAATGGTTTCAAACGCTGTTGAATCGACTCTACTAATGCAGTTATTTCCTCTCCTCTATGACCGATCATCGGTCGTTGCAATGCGCTTAGTACACTTGGTGGAAGAGGTGTTGGTCCCGGTATTCGTAAAATAGATTGCTCTGGAAACATGTTTTTCTCCCCTTGTTGTTTATTGGTGTTTTTGTATACATAATATTGTAAGATAATAACATGCTTTGAATAGATAATCAATGTGAATTTTCTAAAAAGTATAATCATTAACGGAATTAAAAAACAGAAGAACCTATATCTCTTCCGATACTTCCTAATTATTTAATATCTATTTACCTTTTTTCGATTTCGGGGAATCTCTCTGTTTTATGTTTAATATGCATGAGAGCATTTTCTTTTGAGCTATTCTTTATACTAATGGAGCTTTAATAGGGTACATCTTTGATTTGGTTAATAATCACAGCTTTTATCTTTACACTCCTCTTTCATATCCGGAAACCCTTTTCCTCTTCCAACACTTCCAACGGTGAAGTCAGATTCATTAATACCCATGCCAAACTCATATTTATTATTGACAGTTCCTGAAACCTCCATACCACCCATTTCACCTCGATAAACCTTTTCGATTTCAACCGATTTTATGTCTGTATAATTATTTTCTAAATAACTTTTAGCGACTGTTTCAGCTCTTTTAATGGTTTCCTTGTCATAATCAGATGTATTCTTGGAACAACCACTTACAATTACTGAAAAGACAAACAGGATGAATATATATTTAGTATACTTCATAAATCGACGCCACCTATAATCCATTTAATCAATAATCGCAATCTTTTTCTCTACATTCTTCTTTTAATTCTGGAAATCCCTCCCCTTCTCCGATACTTCCTATGGTGAAGTTAGAGACCTCAACACCCATACTAAATGTATGTTTATTGTTCACGGTACCAGTAACTTCCATACCACCCATTTCACCTCGGTAAACCTTTACTATTTCAACCGATTTTATATCTGTATAATTATTTTCTAAATAGCTTTTCGCTGTTGCTTCAGCTTTTTCAATCGTTTCCTTGTCATAATCGGATGTACTCACAAAGCAACCGCTTACAAATAAAATAGTAATAATTAAGACGGAACCTAATTTAATAAATCTCACCACTTCACATCCATAATCACATCGTTAGTAATCACAACTTTTATCTTTACACTCCTCCTTCAAATCTGGAAACCCTTTTCCCCTTCCAACACTTCCAACGGTGAAGTCAGATTCATTAATACCCATACTAAATGTATGTTTATTGTTCACAGTACCAGCAACCTCCATACCACCCATTTCACCTCGATAAACCTTTTCGATTTCAACCGATTTTATATCTGTAAAATTATTTTCCAAATAACTTTTAGCTGTTGCTTCTGCTTTTTCAATGGTTTCTTTGTCATAGTCGGATGCACTCGCAAAGCAACCGCTTACAAACAAAACTGTAATAATTAAGACGGAACCTAATGTAATAAATCTCACCACTTCACATCCATAATCTCATGGTTAGTAATCACAACTTTTATCTTTACACTCCTCTTTTCTATCAGGAAATCCCTTTTCCCCTCCAATACTTCCAACGGTGAAGTCAGATTCATTAATACCCATACCAAACTCATAATTATTATTTACTGTTCCTTCAACCCTCATGCCACCCATTTCACCACGATAAACCTTTTCGATTTCAACCGATTTTATATCTGTATAATTATTTTCCAAATAACTTCTCGCTGTTGCTTCTGCTTTTTCAATCGTTTCCTTGTCATAATCAGCCGAATTCATGGAACAACCTCCTAATAAAATAAAAAATACAATAAAAGGTATAATTAGACTTTTCAAAAAACCACCTCTTTATGATATAATACAAAAAAAGGATGTGAAAGTCTATGTCTTTAATAATCGCTCAAGACGATTTTCAATCTAATGATAATAACTCTACTTTATCTGATCACGAGGCTGCTAAAATTTCTCAAGAAACTTACAAAAGAAATCAAGATTTTATAACTGTTGATAATAGGAACAAATCTGTCACCTACAACGTAATCGAAACGATTCGGGATGAGGAAACAGGGTTACATGGTTATGTACTGGAGAACGAAGAAACAAAAGAGATCATCATTAGCTTCGAAGGGACCCATCCTTCTGAAGGATTAGCGCAAAGTGCAAAGGACATTATTGAAGATGGCAAAAGTATTGTTTTAGGCGGGGAAAATTATGCGGTAGAACAAGAGGTAAATTATCACGGTACTTCATCTCAACATCTAAAGCTTATAACAGGTGAAGCTCAAATAAAAGATAATCAATTAGTCATTATTAACAAAAACCAATTTACTGAAGCAGATAAAGTTGTTAAAACATATGTTGAAAAGTATGGCGAAGATAATATTACATTTGTTGGACATTCCTTAGGAGGGGCTCTAGCCGAATATTTTGCGGTCAAATATAATTCAAATGCAGTAACTTTTGCAGCTGCAAATATCTATAATATATTAACAGCCGAAGAAAAAAAGAAAGTCGATCAAGGGGAATTCAAAAATAAAATAATTTCTTATAAGTATCCGGACGATATTGTCGGCTCTTATAATTACAACTCTATAGGTTCAACATATTACTTTGCTGACCCTACAGAAGTAGGTTTTTGGAAATGGTTTACAAATCACTCCATAAAAAACTATTTGAATGATGATATGTTCGATCATAATGGATATTATATTGCTGATTTAATAATAAATGAAGAACTTGTTGGAACATTACCGGAATCCCCGCTCGCTTTAAAAAACAACGGCGTAAACGACTTTCATATTCTTATTAAAACGGTGATTTTGATGGATTTTGTTGTGGATGTTCAAAGTAATGCAAACCGAATTGAAAATACAGAAAAGTCTTTTTTGAACTTTTGGGATTTTTATATCGACGAAATGAAAGCGCTTAAGATTAATTATGAATCCAAAGTTGGCATAGGTGAATATGACATGCTTCATTTAACGGATGTGGAAGAAATTTTTGAGGAATTTGGTAAAACAGAGGATGGTGTTCCACTTATTTTTAGTATGAATCAGTTCGAGGAACTATTACACGATACTAAGGAGTCCTATTTGGATACGGATGAAATTGCTTTTTACATGAATAAAATGAGTGAAGATTTCGAGGAAATGGATGAATTGCTTGCTCAGTGGTTAGATTACTAATGAAGGAGAGATGTAAATGACAATGGATAAACAATACAGTTTAGTTGGTAATCAATTAGATATTGTCTCAGAAAGCATGAAAAAGGATTTACAAAAAATAGAGTTTAAAAAACAGCTTGCTGCTGATATTGAGATAAAAAAGCAATATTTTAGAAATTATTTAAAACATAATTTTGCGTTATATCCAATCCCGCTTAATCATCAAAAATTAGTAAAAAACATTGAAAACAACTTTGATGGTCAAGCAAAAAATGCTTTGACTGAGCGTTTTCATGCGAACATTCAAAAAGGTGAAGATCTTCATCTCCTGTTTGAAGACTTTTTGAAGCACTTTTAATCCTTTTTTTATAATATATTTCAGGTCCCGTATACGCAGACGCTTACCAATCCTTAAAACACAAAAAAACACCCCCAACCGAGAGTGTCTCTTACATCGTATAGGTCTTAAACAACTGTAGCACCTAACGTATGTGTGAAATGGCTGAGGGCAAATTCATGCCCCACTTGATTGAAGCTGGCAACCCCATCCTTATGAACAACAATTTTGAATCCTTTATTGTACGCATCCACCGCTGTATGCAGGATGCAAATATCTGTACAAACTCCTACCAAATGGACTTCTGTTATATTTCTTTCGCGCAATTTAAGTTCTAGATTTGTACCTGTGAAAGCGCTGTATCTCGTTTTGTCATAATAAAAAATGGTGTCTTTCTCTTTATGGGATTTATACAAATCACCTAACTTTCCGTACAGCTGCTTCCCACTCGTTCCATGAATATTATGAGCTGGAAATAATGCTGTTTCTGGATGATATGGATCATTTAATTCATGGGCGTCAATGGCAAAAGCTACAAAGTCACCTGCTTCAATAAACTCCTTTGTTATTGCTGTAATCGATT
This sequence comes from Bacillota bacterium, assembly GCA_035301025.1. Lineage (GTDB taxonomy): Bacteria > Bacillota > Bacilli > Bacillales > Amphibacillaceae > CALAMD01. Next base: position 8,068 of record DATGUV010000083.1, read on the forward strand.
CCTCGATGGCTTGACCTGGTTCTCCACACGTTAATTTCCCGTCTGGAGCTACAAAATCATATGTGTAATCAATGTTTAATAGTGCGCGCTTCATATATATCCACCCTTATCGTATACATTTCATTGCGTTTTTAATCTTGTGCAACGATTCACATACTATCATACATAAAGAGCGCTTAAAATGAAAGCGCTTCTTTACTTTATTTATTTAATACACTTTTATTTCATGCGCTAACCCAAACTTGCCCATTGCTGCATGATAGGTTGGACCGACCTCGCTTGTGTAGGTGAATCCATGTTCAATAGCTGTTGTAACAAATTGTTTTGCTTTAAGAACCGCTTCCTGTAACGCTTCTCCTTTTGCTAAATATGCCGCAATGGCAGCTGCATAGGAACAGCCTGCACCACTTGTATGAATCGTGTCAATTCTGGGTGCTTCATAGGTTACTATTTGCTCACCGTCACATAATACGTCAATGGCTGGACCTGCTAGACGGCCTCCTTTTACTAAAACAGCTGTATTTACTTCTTTTTGTAAATCAATGGCAGCTTGGCGTACGTCTTCAGGAGTTTCAATCACCCGATCATTTAATAGTAGAGATGCTTCTGGCATATTTGGCGTAATAATTGTCGCATGTGGAAGTAGTTTCTCCCGTAACATATGGATAGCATCGTCTTTTAATAAAACTGAGCGCAATTTTCCAACCATCACAGGATCTACGACAAGTTTGGTAACTCCTGTGTCTAGAATAAGCTCTGTTACACGCTTAATCACTTCCTCGGAAAAAAGCATGCCTACTTTTATCGCATCGATTCCTACTTGTTGTGTTACTGTATGAAACTGTCCTTCAATCGCTTCAATAGTTTGTGGATGTACATTTTTATCTGTGACTGGGTGTCTTCCAACAATGGCTGTAATGACGCTTGTCCCATACACATCCAGTTCTTGAAACGTCTTTATATCCCCTTGTATACCGGCACTCCCCCCTGCAGCAGATCCGGCAATGGTTAGTACTCGTGGTGGTCGTTTCATTATGTTCGCTTCCTTTCTTCTCTAGCCTTTCATTCTTAATAATACCTTCTTTCTTTAAAGGTACCAAATTGCCCATTCTTTTTCACGAAATACATCCTAATTATTGAGGATATTCGAAAGGTGCAATTACACCATATATCGCTTCAATCGTCGGAGTCTGTATACCTTTCTCTTGAGCTAAACGAATTGCACCACCTTGCAAATGATCGACTTCTAAACGCAAACCTTTTCGACGGTCTTGATGCATAGAAGAAGTCGCTTCTCTATGAAGATGTAAAAAGTTATCCATTGTTTCCTCAACGTCTTTATCACTAAGTACAACGTTGTATGCACGTGCTAGTTGTTGCATTTCTGTTATCATAGCACGCACTGTATTTTGCGTTTGCTCATTTCCTTGTAATATGCCAATCGGTTCATTTAATCCAGTCGTAATTCCAGAAAAAGCAGTAATGTACATATATTTTTTCCATAACTCATACAGTACATCTGGGGTATGAATTGCTTCGATATGAGCTTTTGTTGTGAGTTCATCCAGCCTTTGACAAAACTCTTCCTGTTCTTTCATTAAAGGACCAAATACTAACCGATGAAAATCACTTGTATGATGCACATGTCCCTTTTCATCTAACGTTGCAATGATAAATGCTAGTCCACCAATAACCGAGCTATCTCCTACAAAGGATTGCAATGTTTCAATATGCTCAATCCCATTTAACAATGGTAAAACATATGCTCCTTGATCTGTAAAATGTTTAATTTGTGGCAAGGCATCTTCTAAGTGATATCCTTTCACCGCAACAAGAACGAGATCTGGTGAATCAATCGCCTCAATATTTGTCGTATAATTCACCTCTATTTGCTCGATATTTCCTTGTGTGCTACATACTTTTATTCCATTATTTTTTATCTGAGCCGCTCTTCCTTCTCGAACAAGGTATGTAACGTGTGCTCCTGCATCTTCTAATCTACTACCATAGTATACTCCCAATGCTCCAGCTCCAAACACTACAATATTCATAGCACCCCTTCTTTCTATCCAATTATTCTATTGCATACTATTTTACACGTAAGTAGTCGCTATAGTCCAAATAATATAACTCTTCATTTTTAAGCGGTTTGTATCATTAAACGCAAATAACCTAGTAAACGCTATCAATTGCGAGTATGTTTTTGTTATAACAAGCCTAACGATTATGATACGATTATATGCAATTATACACGTAAATCCCTCACGTAATGGGGTTTGAACCATTTTTTAATCATCGTTAATATAGTAGATAGCTTCTCAAGGGAATAAATACTACACGCACAAGTGATTTGGAGTAGAAGTTGTCCTACTTCTATTTTGTTTGAATGATTAACTGTGTGTGTCCTTACGTGTCTAACTATTATAAATCTGCGGAATTTTCCGTTTACTATGTCGTACACGATTATGGGAAAGCATTAGGACAAATTGGTTTCATACAAAAAAGGGAGGATTTTTTAGGTCATGAGAAAGTTTTTACTAGCTTCATTATTATTTTTATCATTCATCGTACTAGCAGCATGTGGTTCTGATGAGGATACACTGGATAAATTAAAAGAAGAAGGTAAAGTAACAATTGGTTTCGCTAATGAGAAACCATATGCTTATGAAGAAGATGGTGAATTAAAAGGTGCTGCAGTAGATATTGCTAAAGCAGTTTTTAAGGAGCTAGGAATTGATGAAGTGGAAGGTCAACTAGCAGATTTCGGTGACTTAGTCGCTGGTCTTGATGCAGGTAAATTTGATGTTGTTACAGCTGGTATGGCTATTACGCCTGACAGGTGTGAAAACGTAGCTTTTGGTGAACCAGAAATGAAGTATGGTGAAGGATTAATTGTTAAAAAAGGGAATCCTGAAAACTTAACAAGCTACGAAGACATTGCAAACAATCCAGATATTACTGTTTCCATCATGCAAGGTGCAACTGAAATTGGTTTCGTACAAGACGTTGGTGTAAGTGAAGATCAAATTAAAACAGCACCAGATATTCCAGCTACATTCTCAGATGTTCAGTCTGGAAGAGCAGATGCTACTACTGGAACTGAAATGACAATTAAGATGGCTCTTTTATCTGCAGATACAGATGAATTAGAGTTTGTTGAAGAATTTGAACAGCCAGACGTTGAAGGAAACCCAAGTTACGGTGCAGCTGCATTTAGACAGTCTGATGAAAAGTTACTTGAAGAATATAACGAAGCCTTAGCAAAATTAAAAGAAGATGGAACGGTTGCAGAATTACTTGAAGCAAATGACTTTAGTGAAGTATCAAACATGGTTGAAGAAGACGTTACTGCTGAGAAAGTATGTAATGGTGAGTACTAAGATTGATCATCTTTATTGAAATAGATAAAGTGCATGAAAAACTTCATTGGGTCTGACGCTCGCCTAACGAGGTCAGGCCCAATTCTTTTTGAAAAAATAGATTTGAATCAATACGAATGGAGTGATGAAAATTAGTACGTTTATGGAAATATTCCCTCAACTGATGAGAGGAATGGGTGTGACGCTTCAAGTGTTAGGCGGGTCCATTGTCCTTGGGTACTTAATGGCGTTCATTGCTGGATTTTGTCGACTTTCAAGCAATACATTCCTTCGAAAGTTTACAGGATTTTACGTTGAAATCTTCAGAGGGACATCATTAATTGTTCAACTTTTCTGGTTCGCATACGCTCTTCCAATGTTATTTGGAATTAACCTAGGTAGCGATCTGATTGCTGGGGTTTTAGCAATTTCATTGAACTATGGTGCGTACATGTCAGAAATTGTTCGTGGATCTATCCTATCTGTTGCAAAAGGGCAAACAGAAGCAGGTATTGCGCTGAATTTAACCCCTTATCAACGAATGAGATATGTTATTTTCCCTCAAGCATTACGTATGATGCTTCCAGAGTTTGGGAACTATCTAATCCAAATGTTAAAAGCTACTTCACTTATATCACTTATCGGAATGTCCGACATTCTTTATTACGGAAATAACTTACGCAGTACAAACTTAGCTATAGAATCTACTGTGTATCTATTTATATTAATCTTTTTCTTTATCATAGCATTGCCACTCATATTTCTTACCCGGAAATTGGAGAAGATTTCAAAGAAAGGAGTGGAGACGTAAAATATGGATAACATGATTATTCTTTCAGGTTTCATGGATAAGGTGCGGGAGTATATTCCACTTAATTGGAAATGGGATTTCTTCTTTGATTCTTTCCCGTATGTAGCTAAGGGGTTATATATTACCTTTGGTTTAACAATTGCTTGTTATGCATTTGCTCTTTTGTTCGGATTTGTTTGGACGTTTTTAAGAAGAGTTCCTAATCGCTTTATTGCTTGGATCGTTACTTGGACAATGGAGTTTATTCGTTCTACACCTCCTCTTGTTCAACTGTACTTTTTATTCTATTCTTTACCGCTTATTCCGTACATAGGAATCTCATTGTCACCGTTCGCGTGTGCGGTATTAGCACTTGGAATACACTTTAGTACGTATATTGGTGAAGTGTATCGTTCAGGTATTGAATCGGTAGATGCCGGTCAGTGGGAAGCATCACAAGCATTAAACTTGTCTACGTTTCAAAAATGGACAAAAGTGATATTACCACAAGCACTTCCGCCAACGATTCCAATGTTAGGAAACTATTTAATTATTATGTTTAAAGAGATTCCACTTGCTTCTACAATCGGTGTTATGGGGATCTTA
>DATGUV010000084.1:0-8242 GCA_035301025.1 Bacillota bacterium
CAGGTAGAATTACACAACATGATGGCAGGACAAAATTTACGCGTTTCGATATTTTATCTAGATGGAATGGTCATTGATACAGGTCCGTCAAAGAAAATTGATACGGTATTTCCATTTATTCAATCATGGAACGCAGAGAAAATTGTTTGCACACATCATCATGAAGATCATACTGGTGGAGCGTATTATATAGCGAAGAAATTAAATATTCCTATTTACATGCATCCATTAGGCGTAAAAATATGTAAGGAAAAAGCTCACATGCCCCTTTACCGGAAAATTTACTGGGGAAATCGTCTTCCATTTACAGCTCTTCCTTTAGAGGATACTTTCCAAACGAAGCAATACACATGGGACGTCTTGCATACACCAGGACATGCAGATGACCATATAGCCCTTTACAACCGAGAGAAAAAATGGATGTTTGGTGGAGATTTGTACGTACGTCCGACACCGAAAAGTATGTTTGCCTTTGAATCCATCCCACAAATGATTGCTTCATTGAAGAAGTTATTAACCTATGACTTTGACGTATTTATTTGCTCCCATGCAGGGATCATTGAAGAAGGAAGAAAAGCAATAGAACATAAATTAGCCTATTTACAACAAGTGCAACAAGACGTACAAAAGTTACATGAAGAAGGATTATCGCAGCGATGCATTCGAAAACAATTGTTTCCAAGAAAACATCCTATGCATTATTTATCATTTTTTGAAAACTCCCCTCAACATATTGTTACAAGTGTACTAAAATAACTATTCCTTTAGGGATTGTTTTTTCTTTTCGGTATACATGGTATATTGAAAAGTAGAAAGGGAGGGGTGTACATTGAATATCGGTCTAATAGGTGGAGGAGCGATTGCTACCTTTTTATTAGAAGAAATCCATCAAAAAAACATAAAAAACGTGTATATACGCAGTGTTCTTGTACGGGATGTACAAAAGTATGCCCATTTAGAAGAGTATGGTGTTACTTTGTATGCAGACGCACATGAATTTGCGGATTCAAACATTGACTTTGTTGTGGAAGCTTCAACCGTTGAAGCGGTACGAAATACGATTCCGACTATTTTACAGAAAAAAGATGTAGGTCTTATTAGTGTTGGAGCCCTTGTAGATGGCGATTTTTTACAAGAATTAAAAGATATCGCCATAAGACATAACCGGTCGTTATATTTACCTTCAGGAGCAATTGGGGGTCTAGATTTACTTCAAAATGCCCAAGCGCTAGGTGGGGTGAACCGAGTGACACTGAAAACAAGAAAGCCTGCTCACACATTAATTGAAGAAAAACTTACAGCAGAGAAAGTAATTTTTTCTGGGTCCGCGAGAGCAGCGATTGCCGAGTTTCCGAAAAACGTCAATGTTGCTATTGTTTTATCTCTTGCTGGAGTTGGAATGGACGCAACGGAAGTGCAGGTGATTGCAGATCCTACTACAGATAAAAACACTCACACGATTCATATTGAAGGAACCTTTGGAACCTCAGAAATGACCGTTACAAACGAGCCACTTCCAAGTAATCCGCGAACAAGCTATTTAGCTGCGATGAGTGTATTGCATTTGTGTATCAACCATACTGAGAATATTCAAATTGGATAAACAGAAATAAGTGTAGATTAAATATGGATCAGTGAATTTAATAATACGTATTTAATGCCATGTCACTACAACATGTAGTTCCGTTGGAGCTTTCGAAACTACATGTTGTAGTGACATGGCTGATTTTGGTCATTATGAAATTCATTCGGATAATTAATGATTCATAGCTTTTTTGTATGAAAAGGGGAAATTTGGTAAAACTGGTAAAGAGAAATAGATTCATAGTACCTTTTGTACAATGTAGTACTTTTTTAGTATACTAGACAAAATGTGTGTATACATATGTGAGCACATCGAAAAATAAGAATCGTGTTCAATCGATCATAATGAAATTCATTCATCGATATAACGTGTAAAATAGGTAGGCTTTGGTTGCAATAGAAAGGGGAATGGGTCATGCACGACGTAGAAAATAGTCAAGAAAAAATAGCTAAATTATTGAATAACATTCATCAAGTAATGATTGGAAAAGACGAAACAGCTACATTATGTGTTGTTGCTTTATTAGCAGAAGGACACATTTTACTAGAAGATGTCCCAGGTGTCGGGAAAACAATGCTCGTACGTACTTTAGCAAAATCAATTGATTGTGATTTTAAAAGAATTCAATTCACCCCAGACTTACTACCTTCAGATATTACAGGCGTCTCCATGTATCATCCGAAAGAAATGAAATTTGAATTTCGTAAAGGACCTATTTTCGGAAATATTTTACTGGCGGATGAAATCAATCGGACGTCTCCTAAGACGCAATCATCATTACTAGAGGCTATGGAGGAACATAGCGTCACCGTTGATGGGGAGACATATCATTTGAACGAACCGTTTCTCGTCATGGCTACACAAAATCCCATTGAATATGAGGGGACTTATCCACTTCCCGAAGCACAACTCGATCGCTTTTTAATTAAATTAACCATGGGGTATCCAACAATGGAACAAGAAGTGGAAATATTGAATCGCACCTCTGAGGGTCATCCGATCGATCACGTTGAGCCTGTCATGACACAAGAGGAAGTACGGGCTATGCAGCGCCATATGAATGATGTATATGTAGATTCTTCGATTCAAGAGTTTATCGTGTCACTTATTTCCCAAACGAGAAATGATGAAGCTGTCGCTCTTGGTGTAAGCCCTCGTGGATCCATTTCACTTATGCGTGCAGCAAAAGCATATGCATTTATGCAAGGACGTTCTTACGTTATTCCTGACGATGTTCAATTTTTAGCACCATTTGTGCTAGGACACCGTATGTTACTTACGTCAAAGGCAAAATATGAAGGAGTGACGGTTGAGGAACTTATTTATCGGTTGGTACAAACAACCCCAGTTCCGATTCGGAAGGAAAAACACGTATGAAACAGTCGTTAAGAAATCATTTGTACGTCATTTTTTCCTTGCTCATTGTTGTAGGACTGTTTACCTTTTCAATGATAGAAGGTGGCTTCGTTAGCTGGTTTTTATTTTATAGCTTTTTAATCGTCGCTTTATACATGTTAGGAGCCTATTTGTATCCAGTCCACTCCTTTGAGGTGACAAGGGTTGTATCCCAACCTACTTTTGAAGCAGGGGATACAGTAGACATTGAAATTCGAATAAAGCGAAAGATTCCTTTTCCACTATTTTATGCATTTTGTGAGGAAGTTCTAGATCCCTCATTACAAAGAAAAGACCGTTCTAATGAAAAATTTAAAGATTTACACATGGATAAACGATTGACAGATACAAAGTCATATATAGCTTTAATTCCTATGTTGTTTAGACGGACCCTCGTGTTAAAATATTCCATCCCACATATTCCACGAGGAGCACATACATTACATACGATTACACTGCGAACGAGCGATTTATTTGGCTGTATAAAAAAATCTGCCACCTTTTCTTGTATAAGTGATATTCAAGTATATCCACGAGTAAGACCGTTATTGTACATTCATGATCAGCATTCCTTCCAACAAGATAGTGGACCAGTTTCTACTGTAATGCGAGGTATTCAGTCTACATTACCTGCAGGTGTCCGGGAGTATTCCTTTGGAGATCGAATGTCATGGATTGATTGGAAACAAACAGCAAAGATGAATGAGATGATGACAAAAGAATTTGAACGTGAACAGGATACAAAAGTATTGGTTGTTTTTGACCATGTTACCTACGAAAACATGAACATGCTAGCCTTTGAGGGTATGGTTGAAACGACCGTAGCTATGCTACATCATTTGACTCAAAAAGCTTCTCACGCAGATCTGTTGTCTATTGGTTTAAAAATCGAGCATATGCAACTTGATCAAGGAGAAATAGAACGTGGAAATGTAGCACATCACTTTATGGAAGTCACTCCGGAGCGTGGGGATTCCTTTGTTCGTCAATTGGAAGCGTATGGAATCGAGTTGCGCCAAAAAGCATTAACATGTGTCATTTCGTCCCATATTACGGATGAAACTGTCCGCGTGTTAAGCAATATTCAAATGCGTACTGGGAGCACATTGTTCATTTGTATTATGGCGAAAGATGCACGTACACCAGAAGTAAATAGACAATTGGACGCTATGCAGGCAAATGGTATATCCGTATGTGTATTATCAGAAGATGAATTATCTAGTGAGCCATTGGAGGTGATTGTACATGGGTCAAACTAAACAATTACCTTTCTTCTATCAGCTCATCTTATACGTGTGTGGATTCTTTTTATTTTTGGAGTGGTTATATCCACTGCACTTCTTAGGAACATCGGATCACTTTTTTGTATTTTTGTTATTTACACAGTTTTGTTTCCTAATTACAATCTTGCAATTACACTGGACGATTGGAAACGGAATTAAAGCGGCTGCCTTTATTTTCATTATTCATGGACTCTTTTTTAGTACATCTTTATTTGATATAGACTGGATCTTTTTATTGTTTGAAGATATTCAATTAAATATTGGCTATCTATTTAGTAGAGATTTTCATATGTTAACAGGTTTATTTCGGACATTTCTATTTTTACTACTCATTTGGCTAATGAGTTATTTAATTTATTATTGGTTTGTCACAGCGAAAAAGGTTCTCGTATTTTCATTATGTACATTCGTTTATATAGGAATGCTGGATACATTTTCATTTTATGATGGGGACTGGGCGATTGTACGAACATTTTTCATCGTAGCGATTACGTACGGTCTAACAAATGTAATGAAAGATGCTGAGAGTACCAATACGATTCATATGTTTAGAAGGAATTATTGGAAATGGATGGTCCCAATTTTTGTCTTCTCACTTCTGGCTGTAAGTGTCGGTCTTCTCAGTCCGAAAACTGCTGGAGAGTGGCGGGATCCCTTTGGCTACATTACCGAATATTTTGGAGATAACAAAGAGAGCGATGGGAACGGAGGAAGTGGTGCTACACGAAAAGTCGGCTATGGTGAAAATGATGAACAATTAGGTGGATCATTTGAATTTGACGACACACCGATATTCCATGTCAACAGCTCAGAAAAAAGATATTGGCGCGTAGAATCAAAAGAAATATACACAGGAAAAGGGTGGGTTGCTGAGGAAAGAGGCGACCAGTGGACCTATTCATCGGGTGATGTTCCTTTTACCAACCAAGCAAATCAAGTAGATTATCAACGAGAAGAAGCGACCATTACTTTTGAATCAAGCAAAGAAATGAACAAATTAGTCTATCCCTACGGAGCAAAACGGGTTGAAACAGATGAATCTGTCCAGCAATATTTAGTTCATTTAACAAAAGGTACCATCCAACCAACGATTGATAATGAAGTAACACCTATTCAATCATATACGCTAAAATATCATTTCCCTATATTTCAAGAACATCAGTTACAAAACATTCAAGAATCAACGAATAACGCTCTACATGAATCATACACACAACTTCCAGATGAACTACCTGAGAGAATAGGAGAACTGGCTGAAGAGATTACAGCTGAGCATGACACACAGTTTGATAAAGTAAAAGCAGTTGAGCAATACTTTAGCCAAGGAGATTATATTTATGAAATAGACGATGTATCCATTCCTTATGAAGACATTGACTATGTAGATGAATTTCTATTTGAAACCCAGGCAGGATACTGTGATAACTTCTCCACCTCCATGGCAGTTATGCTGCGTACATTAAATATTCCAACGAGATGGGTCAAAGGCTTTACAGGTGGAACCCTGTTAGATGAAGCAGGTGCAGGCGACGGATATGTGTATGAAATAACAAACTCTAACGCTCATTCATGGGTAGAAGTGTATTTTTCAGGAATTGGTTGGGTGCCTTTTGAGCCTACTATCGGATTCTCAGGTGCAAGCGAAATTGAGCAGGAGGGCGCAGATGAACCAACTGAAGAAGAGAATGAATCTGTTGACGATCGTCTCGAACAGGATGACGTAGAAGAAGATGAAGATACTCCAGAAGAAGAACTAAATGATGAAGAAGATAACATCGCATCAGCTGGGAAAAAAGATGAAACATCATCTACATTCCCTAAGTACATCCTTGTTGGATTACTTATTGTTGGCGTGTTCATACTATATTTCTGGCGGTATAAAATCATCATGTATATCATTTTATCTACCTTACACGAAGGACAAAAAGCGAAGAGCATTGATCGTTCACTTCGTTTCTGTTTATATGTATTTCGTAAAAAAGGACTTCATAAAGAAACAGGAGAGACATTAAGATCCTTTGCTTCACGTGTAGACAAAGCTTATGGAATGAACGACATGAGCACACTCATACAAATGTATGATCAATATATGTATAGCAAGGAGCAACAAATAGATATACACGTATATAAAGAAACGTGGAAAAAGGTCATTCACAGGGCTTTGCTTGACCGCTAAGCAATCGAATATGTAAAATAAAAAAATACGCAATAGAATTAGATTAGATAGTTAGACATATACGTTTTTACAAGTATATGTGCTACAATACGTAGAACATGTTATGTGTTTGAAAAAGAAACAATCGCTAGGAGAGTGGAACATGAACAACAGTGAAAAAGTGTTAGTATTGGATTTTGGTAGTAAACATAGTCAATTATTAACACGTACGTTGCGACAATTAGGTGTCTTTGCGGAACTTCATTCATACAAAATGACAATTGAAGAAATCGAGGCGTTTAATCCAAAAGGAATCATTATTACAGGAAACGCTACACGTATGGACAGAGACAGGTATGCTAGCTATAATGAAGAACTGTTTGAGTTAGAAATTCCAATCTTAGGGATTAACTACGGAATGCAACTAATGGCTCGTCACTTTGGTGGGAATGTATCCCAAACAAGTACAAATATCGGTGGAACAAGCTCCGTTTATGTAACAGAGAGCCCATCACTATTGTTCAATAAAATTGATGAAAAATTCGATGCTCATTACGTGACCATTGACGCTGTATTAAATATTCCGCCTTCTTTTACTATTGATGCGGTAGGAGAGCATAACTCGATTCAAGGAATGAGTAATGTAGATGAACAATTATATGGGGTGCAATTCCAACCAGAACTAGATGAAGAAAATGGGAAACAATTACTCCAAACGTTTTTACATGATATTTGTGGATGTGACATCAATTGGACAACTGAAAGATTTATCGATAATGAAATTGAACACATCCGTGAAACAGTGGGGGACCGAAAAGTACTTTGTGCATTAAGTGGAGGAGTAGATTCTTCTGTTGTTGCAGCCCTTTTGCATAAAGCCATTGGAGATCAACTGACATGTATTTTTGTCGATCATGGTTTATTACGTAAAAATGAGGCAGATGAGGTTATGGAGCTTTTTGAAGAAGGCTTTCATATGAATATTATTAAAGTTGACGCTCAAGATCGTTTCTTAGATAAATTAGCTGGAGTAGACGATCCTGAGAAAAAACGTAAAATTATCGGAAATGAATTTATTTATGTGTTTGACGATGAAGCATCCAAGTTAACAAATATGCACTTTTTAGCACAAGGAACCTTGTACACTGACGTACTCGAAAGTGGAACAGGAACATCGGACATGGTCAAATCTCACCACAATGTTGGTGGGCTTCCAGAAGATATGGACTTTGAACTTATTGAACCTTTAGCGAAATTGTTTAAAGATGAAGTGCGCGCAGTAGGTTCTGCACTAGGGATGCCGGACCATATTGTTTGGAGACAACCATTCCCAGGACCTGGATTAGCTATTCGTGTCTTAGGAGAAGTAACGAGAGAAAAATTAGCAATTGTTCGTGAAGCAGACGCTATTTTACGAGAAGAAATCGCTCAAGCAAATTTGGACCGATCTATTTGGCAATACTTTGCCATTCTACCAAACATTCGTAGTGTCGGTGTTACTGACGGTAAACGCACCTACGATTATACAGTAGGCATTCGCGCAGTCCACTCAGTTGATGGAACATCTTCCGACTGGGCCCGCATTCCTTATGATGTATTAGACGTTATTTCTTCACGAATTGTAAAAGAAGTAAAACATGTAAATCGGATTGTGTATGATATTACGAGTAAGCCACCTTCGACGATTGAGTGGGAGTAGTAACAGGAGCCCTAAAAGCCTTGGTAACACATGGTTTTCAGGGCTTTTTTATTCTCCATGGCACAGTTATGGCACACTTTGAAATTTTGTCTGCATAAACTGATTACTGCTATAATGTTCAATTT
>DATGUV010000085.1:0-18416 GCA_035301025.1 Bacillota bacterium
TTAAAAAATATTTCACTATAAAACTTACGAGAATTGGTATCTTTCTTCCAATATAGTCATAGTTTTAAGAAACAAGACTATTTTGAGATGGGAGAGTTTTACATGCTATCAAAAAAGCCGCTACACATAAAAGAACATATCATTGAACATATGACAATATATGTATTTATGACCATATTGTTTTTAACAGGGGTTATTTTCGGAGCAATTATTGTAAATAGTATGAGCTTTGTACAAAAGCAAGATTTGTTTTTTTATTTGGAGAGGTTTTTTGGATTTGTATCTAGTGAAGAGAGTATTCGCTATTCAACGATGTTTAAATCTAGCTTTATTTTTCATGTTAAATATATATTATTTATGGCTATATTAGGGTTATCTGTAATAGGCTTGCCAGTTATATGGGTACTACTATTTTTAAAAGGTATTGTCATTGGTTTCTCAGTTGGATTTATGGTCAACCAGTTAGGTATGAAAGGATTTTTACTTGCGTCGGCTTCTATTGCACCACAAAACCTTTTAATTATCCCAACGTATATAATTGCTGGTACTCTTGCAATGATTTGTTCCTTAACTATGTTAAGAAAATTATTTTCACGAACCGCAACGTTACCTATGGTTCAACCATTTGGTAGATATGTAGGTAGTATTTCATTATTGCTCGTTGTTGCTCTAGGGGCATCTGTGGTGGAAACTTTTATTTCTAGCGAGGCAATGCAATCAATTATTAACTCCTTATTATAATGATTATTATTTATACTTTATAATCATTATACTTTGACACTCTCCCTTACAGTGCATATAATAAAGGTGGTATAAGGGAGGGAAATGCCATGGAACATCGTATCGATCGCATAAAAAAGCAGCTTCATTCAAAGAGTTATAAACTGACTCCCCAACGTGAGGCGACATTGCGCGTATTACTTGAACGGGAAGAAGATCATTTAAGTGCAGAAGATGTTTTTTTATTAGTAAAAGATAAAGCTCCCGAAATTGGGCTTGCAACTGTCTATCGCACGTTAGAACTATTATCAGAGCTAAAAATTGTAGATAAAATAAATTTTGGTGATGGCGTCTCCCGATATGATTTACGACAAGAAGGTGTAGAGCACTTTCACCATCATTTAGTTTGTATGGAATGTGGATCTGTAGAAGAAATTATTGAAGACTTACTAGAAGATGTTGAAAAAATTGTAGAAACGGATTGGGGTTTCAAAGTAAAAGATCATCGATTAACGTTTCACGGTATTTGTAGACAATGCCAAAAAGAAGCATTAGACAATGAAGAAGATTCATCTGAAGACTAACAAAATGCCTCCTAAACAAAGGCATTTTTGTTTTGTATTACACCTTGTCTTCTTGTAAAATAAAGAAATAGAGACAATTTTTTTAAACATCAAGCATATCCTTAATTACAATGGTCGGTAATGAAAGGAGATGTGCTATGCCTAAGAAAGAAGTATGGAACGTAATAAAAGCTCTTGCTTTATGCGTGTTTTGTATCCTTATGTTTTATCTTTGCTTACGTATTCTTCAAATAGATGTTTTCAATCAAAAACGATATGAATTACCGGATGGGCCTTCCGTTAAAGTTCACCAATCTGACTGAAAGGAAAAGGAGTTTTAACATTTACAGAAATCATATCATACATACGTATATTTTCATTCTTACAACATGTCATGTTATTGAAGAATGACATTGAATGAAATAACTGTTTTTAAAGAATACACATTCATTCACATAATAGATGAGGGGAATGGACATGAATCAGCAAGATGTATTAGAAGATTTTTTTCACTTTATTCAAGTTGAACGGGGATTATCAAGAAATACAATCTCTTCTTATAAGCGTGATTTACTTCAGTACGCAGAACACATTGAAAAAGAAAGTGATATGAACGATTGGAATGATGTAGATCGTAGCCATATCATGTCTTTTTTAGTCCATTTACAAACGGGGGGTAAATCTGCATCAACAATTGCTCGAACGATTTCTTCTATTCGTTCTTTTCATCAATTTTTAGTACGGGAGCAGATTGTCCAACAAGATGCTAGTTTACATATAGAAACACCTAAAAAAGAGAGGAAATTACCGGATACGTTATCTATGGAAGAAGTGGATCGTTTATTAGATATTAAAGGAAATGAACCCCTTGACTATCGAAATAGAGCTATGATTGAATTACTTTATGCGACAGGGCTTCGTGTAACAGAATTAATAGATCTTCAAATAAGTGATGTACATATTACTATGGGATTTATTCGTTGTATCGGAAAGGGTAATAAAGAACGGATTGTTCCCCTCGGCGATATTGCAACTGAAGCAGTAGAGCAATACATGCAAAAGTATCGACGGGTGCTCATGAAGTATAAAAATACCCATCAATATGTTTTCGTTAATCATCACGGACGTCCATTATCACGACAAGGATTTTGGAAGGTACTACGAAAAATTGCAACAGAAGCTGGTTTTGAAAAGCAAATTTCACCACATACATTACGTCATTCTTTTGCAAGCCATTTATTAGAAAATGGTGCAGACTTACGAGCTGTTCAAGAAATGTTAGGCCATTCTGACATTTCTACCACTCAAATATATACACATGTAACAAATAAACGATTGAAAGAAATGTACACGCAATTTCATCCAAGAGCATAATACAATTTACGGAAATGAGGGAGTCAATATGGAAATGTTTCATCGCGTATTTTTAATTGTCTTAGATTCTGTAGGAATTGGACAAGCACCAGATGCAGCTAATTATGGAGATGAAGGTGCACATACGTTAGAAAATATTGCAAAGGCAACTAGTGGTCTGCATCTTCCACATATGGGTTCCTTAGGCTTAAGCAATATCGAAGCAATTACAGGTGTTGAGCAAACAGATCAACCAACAGGAATATATACAAAAATGCAGGAAGCCTCTGTAGGGAAAGATACGATGACTGGTCACTGGGAGTTAATGGGCTTACGAATTGATGAAGCATTTCAAACATTTCCAGAAGGCTTTCCAGCAGATTTAATTCAAGCATTGGAAAGAGAGACAGGTAGAAAGGTAATTGGTAATAAACCTGCTTCAGGTACTGTTATTTTAGATGAACTTGGGAAAGAACATATGGAAACTGGAGCTATCATTGTATATACATCGGCAGATTCAGTTTTACAAATTGCTGCCCATGAATCCATCGTGTCAATTGAAGAGTTGTACGATATTTGCGAGAAAGCTCGTGCACTTACAATGCAACCACCATACATGGTCGGACGTGTTATTGCTCGTCCATTCATTGGTGAAGAAGGAGCTTTTATTCGTACATCAAATAGACATGATTATGCTTTGAAACCTTTCTCTAAGACGGTATTAGACACGTTAAAGCAAGCAGACTTTGATGTGATTTCTTTAGGAAAAATAGCAGATATCTTTGATAATGAAGGAATAACAGATGCAGTACGTACTGTAAGCAACAATGACGGAGTAGAAAAATTACTGGAAACAATGGATCGTTCATTTACGGGTCTTTGCTTCTTAAATCTAGTTGATTTTGATGCAGTGTATGGACATCGTAGGGATCCAGAAGGCTATGCTCAAGCGTTAGAAGAGTTTGATCAACAGCTTCCTAGCATCATCGAAAAGTTACGTTCAGATGATTTGTTAATGATTACAGCAGATCACGGGAATGATCCAACACATCATGGAACAGACCATACGAGAGAGTTTGTACCTTTACTTATTCACCATTCTAGCATTGAAAAAGGGTATGAACTGCCACTGCGCCAAACATTCTCAGATGTAGGAGCAACGATTGCCGATAACTTCAACGTAAAATTGCCAATGCACGGAAAAAGTTTCTTACGTGAATTGGTTAAAGGAGATAAATGACATGATAGGAAAAGAACATATCGAACATGCAAAAACATATATAGAAAAACAAATATCCACCGTACCAAAGATTGGACTCATACTTGGATCAGGACTAGGTGTCCTAGCAGAAGATATTGAAGACAAGGTGATTATTTCCTATGGGGATATTCCACATTTCCCAACATCTACGGTGGAAGGTCATGCTGGAAATTTAGTTATTGGTACATTAGAAGGTAAGTCTGTTGTAGCCATGCAAGGAAGATTTCATTTTTATGAAGGATATTCTATGCAAGAAGTGACTTTTCCAGTGCGTGTTATGCATGCCTTAGGTGTTGAATCTGTACTTATTACAAATGCAGCTGGAGGAGTAAATAAGGCATTTCGTCCTGGAGATTTAATGATTATACAAGATCATATCAATTTAACCGGGAGCAATCCTTTAATTGGACCAAATGATGAACAACTAGGCCCACGTTTTCCAGATATGAGTTCTGTGTACGATAAAGAATGTATTCAGCATGCACGAACCATTGCAACAGAACTTGATATTAACGTTCAAACAGGTGTGTATGTTGGAAATAGTGGACCAACATATGAAACACCTGCTGAAATTAATATGTTGCGCATGTTAGGTGGAGATGCAGTTGGAATGTCCACTGTTCCTGAAGCCATTGTTGCTAGACATATGGGCCTGAATGTTTTAGGAATTTCTTGCATCACAAATATGGCTGCGGGAATATTAGATGAACCACTATCTCATGAGGATGTTATTCAAACAGCAAATAAAGCGCAAAAACGATTTATTACGTTAGTAAAAGAAACGATTCGAACATTTCCTAAATAAATTATAAGCAGGTGCGTAATATGAGAATGTATGATGTGATTGAGAAAAAAAGAGATGGAAAAGAATTATCTAGGGAAGAAATACACTTTTTTATTGATGGATATATACAACAACATATCCCTGACTATCAAGTAAGTGCGTTACTCATGGCTATATATTATCAAGGTATGACTGAAAACGAGCTGACACATTTAACGATGGAAATGGTTCGATCTGGAGAACAAATTGATTTATCAGAAATAGATGGATGTAAAGTAGATAAACATTCTACGGGTGGTGTAGGAGATACGACTACATTGATAATCGCGCCTATCGTTGCTTCTCTAGGTGTTCCGGTTGCTAAAATGAGTGGGAGGGGACTTGGGCATACAGGAGGCACATTAGATAAGCTTGAAGCTATACCAAAGTTTAATTTTGAACTCAATCAAGAGGAATTTATCGAACGGGTAAATACCCATAAACTTTCCGTAATCGGACAAACTGGTAATATCGTTCCTGCAGATAAACTACTATATAGTTTACGTGATGTTACTGCTACAGTAAATTCCATACCATTAATCGCCAGTTCGATTATGAGTAAAAAAATTGCATCAGGAGCTGACGGAATAGTACTTGATGTAAAAGCAGGATCCGGTGCGTTTATGAAAGATATGAAACAAGCTAGAGCCTTGGCTGAAGCAATGGTTCATATTGGCAATTCCGTTGGTATACGTACGCGAGCGATTATATCAAGTATGGACCAACCTCTTGGTAATGCTATCGGAAATGCGTTAGAAATCAAAGAAGCGATAGAAACATTGCAAGGAAAGGGCCCAGCAGATTTAACGGAGTTGTGTATTGAATTAAGTACACAAATGGTTCTACTTGCTCGACCTGATGACACGTATGAGCATGTACGCACACAAGTAACAGAACAAATTTCAAATGGCCAAGCCCTTAAGACCTTTAAAACATTGATTGAACAACAATATGGTGATCCTAGGGTAGTAGATGATCTTTCTTTACTTCCACAAGCAGCCTATAAAATTGAAGTTCCAGCACTAAAAACTGGTTATATCGGACATATTGAAGCAGATGAAATTGGAACGTCTGCGATGCTCCTTGGTGCTGGACGAGCAACAAAAGAAGCGAAGATTGATTTGGCTGTTGGAATTATTTTACACAAAAAGGTTGGAGATTTCGTAAAAGAAGGAGAATCTATAGCAACTATTTTTGCCAATGATCAAGACGTGACAAGTAGCATGAAAAAAATGCAGGACAATGTATTCATCCAAGATAACAAGCCTGAACTAGAACCATTAATTATCGATACAATCCAGTAATGAGTGTGTTCATAGTTTTATCTACCAATCACATATAAAAGAATCATATACAAAGAGGACTTTAGATAAGAGTGTATATCCCTTATCTAAAGTTTTTTTATTTGTAATTTTTGTTTGAAACGAGGGAAAAATGGACATGCTATATGTACATATCTTATTTGGAGGAGAAAACATGACAAGAATTACAACAGCCGTATTTCTTAGCATCATACTTTTGTTTGTTACAACACCAGCTGTACTAGCCAAGGAAGACGAAACATCGAAAATTCCTCTTGCTAAGGAGGTTCCTTCTGCTATTTTAATAGAGCAAAGTACTGGAACTGTCATTTTCGATAAAGAAGCTCACGAACAATTGCCACCAGCTAGTATGACTAAGATTATGACATTGTTACTCATAATGGAAGCACTAGATGAGGACATCATTCATCTAGATGAAATGGTACGTATTAGTGCAAGAGCTTCATCTATGGGCGGATCGCAAGTTTTTCTCGCTGAAGGTGAGGAAATGAGTGTAGAAGATCTGGTGAAAGCAATTGCTATAGCTTCAGGGAATGACGCAAGTGTTGCATTAGCGGAGAGAATAGCAGGAAGTGAAGAACAATTTGTAGAACAAATGAATAAAAAAGTCGAATCATTAGGCTTAACAAACACTCATTTCCAAAATGCATCAGGACTCCCAGCTGAAAATCAATATAGTACGGCATATGATATGGCGATGATTTCCAAAGAGTTGCTTACATATGAAACCATTACCGATTACACATCTATTTATGAGGATTATTTACGAAAGGGAGAAAAAGATGAATTTTGGCTAGTAAATACAAACAAACTTGTACGTTTTTATCCAGGAGCAGATGGATTAAAAACCGGATACACAAGTGAAGCTAAATATTGCTTATCAGCCACGGCTAACAGAGACAACATGCGGGTAATTGCTGTTGTGATGGGTGCGGATTCGGTTAAAAAAAGAAATCAATCCATCTCAGAAATGTTTGATTATGCTTATGGACAATTCGCAACTACTACCTTGTTTGAAAAAGGAGAACCCGTGCAAACGTTAAATGTTCTTCATGCGGAAAAGGATGATATTGACATTGTAACTTCTGAAGCAGTTCGTACGCTACACGAAAAAGGAATAGCAGAAGAAGAGTATGATATCACGATTTCTATGGAAGAATCTTTTTCTTTGCCAATCATGAAGGGAGAGACTATTGGAACAATGCACGTAAAAAAGGATGGAGAAACAATTCGCACAAGTCCATTAACCGTTCCGGAAGATGTAGATAAAGCAACTTACTTCACACTTTTAAAACGTTCCTGGAAACATATTGGGAAGTGGAATAATTCATCGAAATAACACGCTTTTTCACTAGTTTTGTCTCTTTAAAGGAAATCAATTATCCAATATGGAATGAAAAGGGTATCGGAGATTTGTAGAAGGAGGAATTTTATGGGGTTGCATACTAACTTTGAAGTAAAGGAGAATGTACTGATTGTTCGTTTACAAGGGGAAATTGACCATCATGAAGCGAAACAATTGCGGGAAGAGTGGCAGGACCACATGACACTTCACAACATTCAGCATGTAATAGTAAATGTAGAAAAAGTAAGTTTTATGGATAGTTCAGGAATAGGTGTGTTACTTGGACGTTATAAAGAAGTGGCTCAAGTAGGGGGAGAAATGGTTATTTGTTCTATAACGGAACCTATAAAGCGCATATTTGATTTATCAGGGTTGTTTAAAATTATTCGACTACAAGAAGATGAAGAAGATGCGTTATCAACTTTGGGGGTGGCTGCGTCATGAAAAATGAGATGAACGTTCGCTTTAAAAGTGTCAGTCAAAATGAAGCTTTTGCGCGTGTTACAGTAGCATCCTTTATTTCACAATTAGATCCTACGATGGAGGAGTTAACAGAAATTAAAACCGTTGTATCTGAAGCAGTCACCAACGCTATTATTCATGGATACAACAATGAGCCTGATCATATGGTCGATATTTATTGTGCGATTGATGCTCGTCATGAAATTACATTGGTCATTCGAGATAATGGGGAGGGCATTGATAATATTGACGTTGCTATGGAGCCGTTATATACATCAAAACCTGAATTAGAACGCTCTGGGATGGGCTTTACAATTATGGAAAACTTTATGGACGCCGTTGATATTGAATCATCTATTGATGAAGGCACGGTTGTTCATATGAAGAAAAAGCTTATATCCACTAAAGTGGCTCAACAATAGGAACGCACATGGATGCACATACGAAAAGTTCCCATCCCACAGAAATTTTGTCCAATGAAGATGTTCGAAAATATATTCGTGCAGCTCAACAAGGTGATCGCTCGGCAAGGGATGTACTTGTAGAGCGAAACGTTCGACTTGTTTGGTCTGTTGTGCAACGTTTTTTAAATCGTGGTTATGATCCAGATGATTTATTTCAAATTGGAAGTATTGGATTAATCAAATCCATTGATAAGTTTGATTTGTCCTATGAAGTCCGTTTTTCAACGTATGCTGTACCGATGATCATTGGTGAAATTCAACGATTTATCCGCGATGATGGTAGTGTAAAAGTAAGCAGATCACTAAAAGAAACAGCTAATAAAATGAGGAGAAAAAGAGAAGAGCTGACGAAATCACTTGGTCGTTCACCGACAATCTCTGAAATTGCTGAAGGATTAGATATATCAGCTGAAGAAGCGGTTCATGCTTTAGACGCGGCAAAAAATCCTCAATCCATACATGAAACAGTCTTTGAAAATGATGGAGACCCAATTACTTTGCTGGATCAAATTGCTGATGAAAATGATACATGGTTTGATCAAATAACCATTGAAGAAGCAATTAATGAGTTAACAGATCGTGAACGTTTAATTGTATATTTGCGTTACTATAAAGATCAAACACAGTCAACAGTCGCTAAAAGACTTGGAATTTCACAAGTACAAGTGTCACGTTTAGAAAAGAAGATATTAGAAGATATGAAAACACATATGCGTTCATGAATTTCATCATACGTATGTTATGACCCTTTACAACAACTTGTAATTCTGTTCAGTCACTTGATACTACATGTTCATTGCAAATCCTTAGTTTTGATCAATATGACATTCACTGGCGTAAATAATCTTAATCTTTTTACACTATATTCGTATCATGAATACGCAAATGTTACGGCTATATCTCTACATGTGTAGGGATATAGTCTTTTTTCATGAACGAAAACGGCACCTGATTGATATTTTTATCATAAAAATATAGGTATTGGCAAACAATAGGTACAGATAATCATGAAAGGATATCTGGCTATGGAGGTTATATATATACAATTAAAAAAAGATGTACATCTTCATTCTTTAGGAAAGCTTTATTTAGAAGATATTGCCCAAGTATCTTCTACATGCAAAGATATTCGAAAAACACCAATATATACAGTAACAAAAAGCGACGAGAAGTACGTTGTTATTGATAGTTTTATCATTATGAGCCATTTACAGCGATTGTTTCCAGAAATAGAATGGAAATTACTTGGTCCATCTCAAAGTTTGCTTAAAATACAAGCACGGGATGCTTCAGGACATCTTTGGAAAGCAATCATTGTATGGATTATTTTATTTATTGGAACTGGGATGACCATTATGAACTTTCATTACGACGTAAGCATGCAAGAAGTACAACAAAAGATTCATCTTTTATTAACAGGAGTAGAAAACGAGTTCCCGTTGTTGATTCAAATTCCATATTCCTTTGGACTTGGAATTGGTATGTTACTTTTTTTTAATTATTGGTTTAAGAAGAAATTGACCGATGAGCCTAGTCCGTTAGAAATTGAATTATTTAATTATCAACAACAAATAGACGCCTATACACTAGAACACGACGCTATAAAGCTGAAGGACTCTTCCGATGAGTGAAGTGTTTCAAATCATTATTGGGTTCTCTAGTGGAATTTCAGTTGGAGCAGGATTTATTGCCTTTATCACGATATTAGGTGTTATTCCACGGCTCATACAAATCAGTCATGCACAAAAGCATGTAAAGATATTTGTTGCTTCCATCATTTTCGGTACATTATGTGGAACATATTTTTCATTTACACCATTTACTTTTAACGACTCATTCCTATTATTGATCATTCTTGGTGCAAGCCATGGAATTTTTAATGGAATGCTTGTAGCTGCATTAGCTGAAATATTAAATGTGTTTCCGATTTTAGCAAAACGACTGCAATTAAAAAGATACTTGCTTTCATTATTTATGGCCATCATTTTTGGAAAAGTAGTTGGCTCTTTATTTCAATGGCTTTATTTTGTTCATCTATAATTAAGGGAGGGAAGACGAATGTCTGAAACGAAACATATGAATCATATACACGTAAAGATTGAAAATAATAAACAATATATGCATGATCGAGTTGGATTTGGTACTTCCTTTGATACAGGTTATCGGGAAATTGAAATCGATGGCACTCCTTTAGCCATTTATTATTTAAACGGCTTAGTAGCTGATGATATTATTGTGCAATTACTTAAGAAACTTGTTTCGATAGAGCATTACGGAAAAAAGAAAAGAGATGTTTGGGAACTTGTAGAAGAGCATTTGGTCAATCATCAAATCACTACTGTTGACACAATGGATGAAGCAGTTGATCAAATTCTTAGTGGGTTAATTGCAATCTTCATAGATGGATCCAATCAATCGTTTATAATTGATGTTCGAAGTTATCCGGGGAGGACACCTGAAGAACCTGATACGGAGAGAGTTATTCGAGGGGCGAGAGATGGTTTTACAGAAAACATTGTGGAAAATACTGCATTGATTAGACGAAGGATTCGCGATGAACGATTAAGAAATGAAATGCTTCGTGTTGGTGAGCGATCTAAAACCGACACGTGTATTTGTTATATACAAGACGTGACAAATGAAGATTTATTACAAGAAACGAAAAAAAACATTCGAAAAATTGATATCGATGGGGTTACGATGGCTGATAAAACCGTCGAAGAATTTTTAAGTGAGAATAAATGGAACCCTTATCCACTTGTGCGCTATACTGAAAGACCAGACGTTGCAGCTGATCATTTATTAGATGGTCATATTTTATTAATGGTGGACACTTCGCCAAGTATTATCATTTTACCGACGACATTTTTTGACCATTTGGAACATGCAGAAGAGTTCAGACAAACACCAGCAGTAGGTACATTTATTCGCTGGATACGAATGTTAGCTGTACTCGCTTCACTATATTTATTACCCTTTTGGTTTTTACTTGCAATGAATGAAGAATTACTTCCAAGTAATCTTTCCTACATAGGTCCAAAAGAATCAGGAGAGGTGCCACTTTTTGTACAAATCTTATCAGCTTATATTGGCGTCGAATTTCTTCGCATGGCAGCAGTACACACCCCCACACCATTAGCAACTGCCATGGGTTTAATTGCAGCTGTATTAATTGGAGAAATAGCCGTAGATGTTGGTTTGTTTCACCCTGAAGTTATTTTATATGTAGCTATAAGTACTATAGGAAATTATGTAACACCTAGTTATGAATTAGGTGTAGCAAATAAACTTGTGCTAATTTTCTTTTTGATTGCTACAGCATTATTTGGAGTAGTAGGATTTATTACTTCGATTACGCTACATGTTATTTATCTTGCTTCTTTAAAATCGATACGAACGCCATATTTATGGCCAGTTATTCCTTTTAACTTTATGGCGTTTATGTATGTGATTTTACGAATTCCAGCACCATATTCAGAGGAAAGACCATCTGTTATTCACCCTAAAAATATGTATAAAGAATAAAGTTTATGTGCAATTGTGATGGATTTCTTTTGTTTCATAGTTCTATGTGTTAAAGTATTTTTAATATTTACATATGGAATTGAAGTATGGGGGGAATATCGAATTGAACATATTAGAGAGACATTCTTATAAAGTAAATGATCAAGGTCATTTGCTAATTGGTGGTATTGATACAATTTCTTTAGCAGAAAAATATGGGACTCCACTATTTGTTTATGATGTAGAAAGAATACGTTCCAATTGCCGAGCGTTCGTAGATACGTTCAAAGAGCATGATGTGAAAGCTCAAGTTGCGTATGCAAGTAAAGCATTCTCATCAATCGCCATGTTACAAGTAATTCGCCAAGAAGGATTAAGCTTAGATGTAGTTTCAGAAGGGGAGTTATATACAGCTTTACAAGCAAAGTTTCCTGCAGATAAAATTCATTTACACGGAAATAATAAAAGCATAGCTGAGCTTGAGATGGCAATTGAATATAATATTGGTTGTATTGTCATTGACAATTTCCATGACATTGATTTATTAGAGAGACTACTTCGTAAACAAGATAAAACGATGGACGTATTAATACGTGTAACGCCAGGAATCGAATCAAATACGCATCAATATATCATGACAGGTAATGAGGATTCAAAATTTGGTTTTAACTTAGCTAATGGTCAAGCAGAAGAAGCTTTTAGAAGATTACACAAGCATGAACACATTCACTTTAAAGGGCTCCATTGCCATATCGGATCACAAATTTTTGAAACAGAAGGTTTTGTCATCGCTGCTGAAATGTTATTTGATGAACTAAAACGTTGGAAAGATGATTACAATTTTTTCCCTGAAGTGCTTAATTTAGGGGGAGGATTCGGTATTCAATATACAAAAGAGGATAAACCACTTCCTTATAAGGAATATGTAGAGCGATTAATTGAAGTTGTAGAAAAACATGTAGAAGAAATGAAGGTAGATTTTCCAGAAATATGGATTGAGCCAGGACGGTCAATCGCAGGAAATGCAGGGATAACCTTATATTCCATTGGATCAACAAAAGAAATTCCTGGTATTCGGACATATGTCTCTGTCGACGGAGGCATGACAGATAACCTTCGTCCAGCACTGTATGAAGCAAAATATGAAGGGGTCCTTGCACATCAAGCAAATGCACGACCAACAAATAACGTTTCTATTGCTGGAAAATGCTGTGAATCTGGAGATATGCTTATGTGGGATTTACCACTTCCAGAATATTCTACAGGTGATATTTTAGCTGTATTTTCAACGGGTGCGTACGGTTATTCTATGGCAAATCATTACAATCGATTTCCAAAACCGGCTGTTGTGTTTGTAGAGAATGGTGAGGATACCCTTGTTGTGAAGCGAGAAACATATGAAGATATGACGAAGAATGATCTTTCATATGAATCTATCGGTGGATAGTTGTTTCTTTTCTTCCATTAAATTACATGTTAAACTTAGAAGGATTGAAGATTTTTCCGTGCATATGAATATTGTATACGTATAAGATATTGCATCTTATGATAGGAATAAAGTATTCAATGATGATATGCACATACACGATTAAAGGAGATGTTCTAAATGACAAAAAAAGGATATATTGCATTAGAAAATGGGGAAAAAATTGAATTTGAACTATTCCCAAATGAGGCGCCTGGCACAGTCGAAAACTTTGAAAAACTAGCAAATAGCGAATTTTATGACGGATTAACTTTTCATAGAGTCATTCCGGGATTTGTAAGTCAAGGTGGCTGCCCTGTCGGAAATGGGACAGGATCTGCTGGACATACAATTAAATGTGAAACTGAAAATAACCCACATAAGCATGTAGAAGGCTCGCTTTCTATGGCACATGCTGGAAAAGATACTGGAAGTTGTCAATTCTTCATCGTTCATGAACCACAACCTCATTTAGATGGTGTGCATACAGTATTTGGCCAAGTCACTTCAGGTATCGAACATGCTAAATCGATGAACAATGGAGATGGAATGAAAGAAATTCGTGTATCTGAGTAATCGATTACTATCCTTCAACCAGGGAAGTGTTTGAGTGGATATTCTTATATTCGTACTTAGTTTTGTAGGAATAGTATTGCTTGGAACATTTATCCACGAACTAGGACATGCCTTAGCTGCAAGAATAATTGCTTTTAAAAGGGTTCGTTTGTCCATCGGCAGTGGGAAAGAGCTTACATCATTTCAATTTTTACACATTGAATGGAAGTTCCATATGATATGTATACTTGGTGGATATACTTCATATGAAACACCTCGTACATATCATCCATTGGATGTCGCGTTTGTGGCGATGATGGGACCTATATTTAATGGTATTACATTTTTATTAATAGATTTGTTTACCGATAAACTGATTTCAACTAGTCTATATGTATTTTTATTATTTAATGGCTGGATGTTTTTAGCAAATATTGTTCCATTAAAATGGAAAGAGAAACAATCTGATGGATATCTAGTATTAAAAATGATTCTTCAACACATACGAACAGAGCGCGTCTGACGTATGAACGAAGAAAAGTATGTCAATACTGATCGTATACATAGGAATACAAATGTATGCGATGAGAAGATGATGTATAAAAATGATATAAAATTTCCTGAAGTATATTGCGCTATGCTTGAATGAATATTATAATAAATACGAAAGAATGAACAGACTAATGAGGGATCGGAATGTTAATACGATATAAAAAGAATATGGAAAAAATTGCCATGGGGCTCTTATCGTTTATGCCTGAAGAAAAAGATGTAAAAAAACTCCAAGATACGATTCAATCTTATGAGTCAGATGACAATTGGCATCTTTATCTATGGAGAGAAGACGATATCTTAGGTGCTATCGGTCTTAGACTTGAAGAGGAACAAGCAATTATCCAACATATTTCAGTGAACCCTTCCCACCGCAATTCTGGACTAGGGAATAAGATGATACAAGAAGTGCAGAAAAAGTATCAAGAATCTTACACCATTCAAGCAGATAAAAGTATAGAGTCATTCTTTAAAAAGTGCATTGAATCCTCGATGTCTAAGGATGAGGAGTAGTATCCTACTCAACAAGAAAAAGCCAGCCCTAATGTGGCTGGCTTTTCTTAACATGAGGACCTCCATGTATGTTGTGAATGTTTAGAACCAAGCTGCACCGACGATAATCAAGAGAATGAACAATACAACGATTAATGCAAATCCTCCGCCATAGTTATAGCCACCACTCATAATAAATACCTCCCTTTTCATTTGCACCTTTCATGCAGAACAGTTAGCTTACAGTAATAAGGTATGTGCATTGATGGAATGATGTATGGGCACTTGTTACCTATGTAGTTGTTTATCAAATAAAGTTGGTTCATTCATGTGTAAGTTTCGTGTAAACAATTTTAAAAAGAGAGTGGGATACTATGACATCAACTTATCAGGTTAAATTAGATGGATTTGAAGGTCCACTTGATTTATTGCTTCATTTAGTCAAACAATATGAAATCGACATATATGACATTCCAGTGTCAGTGATTACTGAACAATATATGCATTATATCCATACGATGAAAAAGTTAGAGCTTACCCTAGCTAGCGAATATCTTGTTATGGCAGCAACATTACTAGCTTTAAAGAGTCAAATGCTTTTACCAAAGCAAGAACTCCCTACAGATGATGAGGAATATATGGAAGACCCTCGGGAAGAATTAATGGAAAGACTCATTACATATCGTAAGTACAAGCAAGCTGCGGAGAAATTACAAGAACAAGATACGCATTCTACATTTACTAGGGCACCTGTCATTGTTGATAAAAAGAAACAACGAGTCCCACTTCAAGAAGGTTCAATAACCGTTTATGATATGATGTCAGCCCTGGATAAAATGTTTGAACGTAAAAAATGGGATCAACCCTTAGATACAACCGTGGCAAAATCGGAAATCCCAATTGGACAAAGGATGGAGGAAATTCATCAACTGCTACGAGAGAAGAGAAATGGGATCTATTTTGATAATTTATTTACTGTTCGATCAAAATCCCACATTGTTACAACGTTTATTGCGTTACTAGAATTAATGAAGAAACAAATAATTATTTGTAAACAGGAACAAAATTTTGATCAATTGTATATTTTTCTTAAAGAATTGAATTAAATGAGAAACGCACTTGAGGTGTTGAAGATGGAAATGAATGAATTAAAAGGAATTATAGAAGGTTTGTTATTCGCTAGTGGAGATGACGGTATTACCGTAAAACAAATAAGTGACACTTTAGATATAGAACAAGAAGCTGTGCATCATTTGTTAGAAGAATTGTCATTTGATTATGAACATGTAAACCGAGGTATAGGGTTAATGATTGATGAAGATGTGTATGTATTGACAACGAAGACGGAGCATAGTGCATATATTAAAAAGATGTATGCTTCACCTCACACATCTAAACTCTCTCAAGCAGCATTAGAAACACTAGCCATCATTGCTTATGAACAACCGATTACACGTGTTGAAATAGAGGAAATTCGCGGTGTAAAAACAGATCGTCCACTACAAACATTAATTGCTCGATCTTTAGTTGAAGAAAAAGGAAGAAAAGACGGTGTAGGTAGACCTATTTTATATGGAACGACATCAACATTTCTAACGTTCTTTGGCTTCACTTCAATCGAAGAGTTGCCCCCATTACAGCATTCATTCAATCAAGATGAAATTGAGCAAGAAGCAAATGCTCTATTCGATCAAATGGAATAAGAAGATTACATAAATAATATTTGTGTAATCTTTTTTTGTGTACATATCATTAATTACTGACAAATAAAGAATTGGTTCTCATAAATAGGGACAATCGGACATACCTTATATAAAGCATTTGAATAGTAGGAGGCTACGGGATATGCGATTGCTAAGGTATATGTGTGCATGTATCATGACATTTTATATATTCATTCCAACAGGACAAGCTAGTATTGGCGTTTCAGCAGAAAATGCCATACTAATGGACCAAAATACTGGTGAAATACTCTTTGAAAAAAATATACACGAAAAACAATCCATTGCCAGCATAACAAAAATAATGACAGCTATCATAGCCATCGAATCATTCCAAATGGATGAAATGGTAACTTCAAGTAGACATGCTATTCATACAGAAGGTTCTTCTATTTATTTAGAAGAAGGGGAAAGAATGCTTATGGAAGACCTTGTTTATGGTTTAATGTTACGCTCTGGAAATGATGCAGCAATCGCAATTGCAGAACATATTGGTGGAAGTGAAGAAGGTTTTACTTACTTAATGAATGAAAAGGCGAGCTGGCTTGGAATGACCAATACAAATTTTACAAATCCTCATGGACTGGAAAATGATGATCATTATTCCACTGCTTATGACATGGCAATCCTGATGCAATATGCAATGAATGATCCATTGTTTAGAAAAATATCCGGGACAACAATGCATACCGCGAAAACTCGCACTTACGGGTGGAAAAATAAAAATAAATTATTGACCCATTTATATAAACCCTCAACAGGTGGAAAGACAGGATTTACTAAGAAGGCAGGGCGTACACTTCTTTCTACAGCTACTCATGGAGGAGATGAATTGATTGTTGTTACATTGAATGCTCCTGATGATTGGAATGATCATATATCCCTGTATACAAAAGGATTTCAAGAATTGAAAATAAGACCTAACACGATTGAAAAATCACTTGTACATGGTCAATCGGATGATCAACATGAATCATTTTGGTCGTATATGAAAGGTATACTGAAACGAATATTGCGTGTTGATTCGTATGGTTAATATTATTTGGGCAGCTATGGCAATCATCGGGATTATTTATGCCATGTTTAATGGAACCATGCATGAAGTCAATGAAGCAATTATCGAAAGTGCTCAAAGTGCTGTTACGTTATCAATAGGTCTTATTAGTATTTTGGTTTTTTGGATTGGGATTATGAATATTGCTGAAAAAGCAGATATATTAAAAAGCATTTCTCGACTGTCTAGACCAATCATTCATAAACTTTTTCCCGAAATTCCTAAAAATGATCCGGTTATTGGATACATGATGTCAAATATTACAGCAAATATCTTTGGCTTAGGAAATGCAGCAACTCCAATGGGTCTCAAAGCGATGGAACGAATGAAAGAGTTAAGCAAATCATCCACTGCTTCTCGATCAATGATTACATTTATGGCGCTGAATACTTCTGGCCTTACATTAATTCCCACGACTGTAATCGCCATACGTTTGCAGTATGGATCAGTATCACCAACGGAAATAGTTGGAACTACCATAATCACAACAATCGTTAGTACGATAGCTGCTATTTTATTAGATCGATTGTTTTATCAGCTTGATCGAATGAAACAAAAACGTATCAGATAAGGAGGAGGTCATATGAGTATTTTTACAGCAATTAGCACTTGGATGATTCCGTGCTTTTTGCTTATTGTTTTACTCACTGCAACGTATAAACGATTACCAACATATGAATTATTTGTAGAAGGAGGTAAGGAGGGAGTGCAGATGGCTTTCTCTTTACTTCCTTTTTTAGTCGGAATGATCGTGTCCATT